>JAJZFF010000247.1 GCA_021805485.1 Pseudomonadota bacterium | reverse complement strand
GAGGCGATCGCCGCCGGAATCGACGCCATCGCCGACCTGCCCGATCCGCTCGCCGGCAGCCTCGCCGAATGGACGCGCCCCAACGGCCTCGTCATCCGCCGCGTGCCGCAGCCGCTCGGCGTGATCGGCATGATCTACGAAAGCCGCCCCAATGTCGGCGCCGATGCCGCGGCGATCTGCATCAAGTCGGGCAACGCGGTGATCCTGCGCGGCGGCTCCGAAAGCTATCATTCGAACACCGCGATCTATCTCGCGATGACCAAGGGCCTGCGCCAGGCCGGATTTCCCGACGGCACCGTGCAGATCGCCCCGAATATCGACCGCGCCTTCGTCGCCGCGATGCTGGGCGCCTCCGGGCAGATCGACCTCATCATCCCGCGCGGCGGCAAGTCGCTGGTCGAGCGCGTGCAGCGCGAGGCAAGGGTGCCCGTGCTCGCCCATGCCGAGGGGCTCAACCACACCTACATCCACGCCGAGGCCGATGCCGAGATGGCCCGAACCGTGCTCGCCAACGCGAAAATGCGCCGGACCGGCATCTGCGGCGCCACCGAAACCCTGCTGATCGACGCGGCGATCGCCCCCGCCCTGCTGCCGCGCCTCATCGAGGATCTCGCCGCCCTTGGCTGCGGCTTCCGTGCCGACGACCGCGCGCGGGCGATCGTGCCGAGCCTGCCGGCCGCCGGCACGGCGGATTTCGACACCGAATGGCTCGACGCGATGCTCTCGGTCAGCGTCGTCGACGATCTCGATGCAGCGCTCGACCACATCGCCCGGCACGGCTCGTCGCATACCGAGGCGATCGTCACCGAAAACGCCGATGCCGCCGCCCGCTTCCTCGCCGGCACCGACAGCGCGGTGGCGATGTGGAACGCCTCGACCCAGTTCTGCGACGGCGGCGAATTCGGCTTCGGCGCCGAGATCGGCATCGCCACCGGGCGAATCCACGCCCGCGGCCCGATCGGCCCGGCGCAGCTGACGACCTTCCGCTATCACGTCGTCGGCACCGGCCAGGTGCGTCCCTGAGCACAGACCGGCTGCCCCGCTTCGGCGACCGCAGGCCGCTCCGCATCGGCCTGCTCGGCGGCAGCTTCAACCCCGCGCATGAAGGCCATCTCCACGTCGCGAAGGCGGCGCGCCGCGCCCTGCGGCTCGATCAGGTCTGGCTCATGGTCTCGCCCGGCAATCCGCTGAAGCGCCGCGCCGACATGGCGCCCTTCGCCGAACGCCTCGCCTCCGCGGCGCGCCTTGCCGACGGACGCCGCCTGGTCGCGACGGGGATCGAATCCGCGCTCGGCACCCGCCGGACGGCGGACACCCTGGCCCAGCTCCGCCGCCGCTTTCCCCGCGCGCGATTCGTCTGGATCATGGGAGCGGACAACCTTGCCCAGCTCCCCCGCTGGCACCGCTGGCGGGACATCGCCGCCGCCGTGCCGATCGCCGTGCTGCCGCGCCCGGGCGAAACGCGCGCCGCGCTGGCCGGGCGGGCCGCCCATGTGCTACGGCATGCGCGGATTGCCGCGCGCCGGGCGGCAGGCCTCGCCGGCAGCCCGCCGCCGGCGTGGATCTGGCTGCCCGCGCGCGAGAATCCGTTATCAGCCACCGCGCTGCGCGCCCGCGCCCGCAAGGCCCGCGCGCCGCGCGGCATTCAAGGAGACCGGCCATAGCCCGCCCGCCGACCCGCTCGACCCCGCCCGCCGCCACACCGCGCAAGCCGGCCGCGAAGCGCAAGCCGCCGCTTCCCGCCGAAGTCGCGCCCAAGGCCCCCGGAACCCCGCGCAAGAAGGCCGCCATCGCCGGACCCGCGCCGCAAGCCGCCCGCCAGCGCCGCAGCGCGGACAAGGCGGCCGAACGGCTCGCGGAGATGGAACGGGTCATCACCGAGAGCCTCGCCGACGACAAGGCCGAGAACATCGTGACGATCGACCTCGCCAGCCGCGCCAGCTTCGCCGACCGCATGGTGGTCGCCACCGGCCTTGCCGACCGGCAGATCGCCGCGATGGCGACCCACCTGCTCGAAAAGCTCGCCGCGATCGGCGTCAAGCGCGTGCAGGTCGAGGGCGCCGGCGGGTCGGACTGGGTGCTGGTCGATGCCGGCGACATCGTCGTCCATCTCTTCAAGCCGGAAGCGCGCGAGCTCTACGCGCTCGAAAAGATGTGGAGTGCCGATCTGGACGAGCCGGTGTGACGGCTCCGGGCGCCCGGTTGCGCATCATCGCGATCGGGCGCGACTCCAAGGGGCCGGAGGCCGATCTCGTCGCCCGCTACGCCGCGCGGCTCCAGCCCCGGCCGGAGGTCGTCGCCCTGCCCGACGGCACCGGCAGCCCGGCCGAGATCAAGCGGCGCGAGGCGGACGCCATTCTCCGCCGCCTCGCCGCCGAGGATCTGGTCATCGCCCTCGACCTCGGCGGCAAGGCGCCGGACAGCGCGGCCTTCGCCGCCATGCTCGCGTCATGGCGCGAAACCTCCCGGCCGCTGGCCTTCGTCATCGGCGGCGCCGAGGGGCTGGAGCGGCGGATCATCGAGCGCGCCGACGCCGTGCTGTCGCTCGGCAACCTGACCCTGCCCCATCTCCTCGCCCGCGCGGTGCTCGCCGAACAGCTCTACCGGGCGCAATGCATCCTCGCCGGGCACCCCTATCACCGGGCGGGGCGGCCATGAATCCGGCATGATTGACTTGCCTCGTCTCTGACGCTACCTGAGCGCCACCCATGGGGCGGCGTAGCTCAGCGGTAGAGCAGGGGAATCATAATCCCTTGGTCGGTGGTTCAAATCCGCCCGCCGCTACCAGGGCCTTTCCGGACATCGACGATGGCTTGCGCGGCGCGGCGACGCGTCCCGCTCAGGCGCGGGAGAATCCCTGCAGGCGCCGGCGCAATTCGTATTCCGACACCGGGCGGGCGAAGTAATAGCCCTGCGCCCACTCGCAGCCGAGCCGCGTCACGTAATCGAGCTGGACCCTGGTTTCGACCCCTTCCGCCGTCACCGGCAGGTTGAGCGCCGCCGTCATGCCCATGATCGCCTCGAAGATCGGCTGCCGGTCGCCCGGCGCGCGGATGCGCGAGATGAAGGACTTGTCGACCTTGACGATATCGACCTTGAACGTGTCGAGATAGGACAGCGACGAATAGCCCGTTCCGAAATCGTCGAGCACGAGAATCACGCCCTGCTCGCGGAGATCCTGCAGGACGTGAATGCTCGATGCGTTCTGCGACAGCAGGACCGATTCGGTCACTTCGAGCTTGAGCCGCGAGGCGGGCAGTCCGGCCGCGGCCAGCGCGTCGCCGACGACCAGCCGGATATCGCCCAGCTCGAACTGGCGCGGCGAGACGTTGACGGAAATCTTCACGTCCTCCGGCCAGTGGCGGGCGGCCTTGCAGGCGGTGCCGAGAACCCACGCGCCGAGGGAGGCGATCTGGCCGCTTTCCTCCGCGACCGGAATGAACTCCGCCGGCAGAATCAGGCCGCGCTCGGGATGGTGCCAGCGCAGCAGCGCCTCGACGCCGACGATGCGCTGGCTCGCCAGCTGCACGATGGGCTGGAAGGCGAGCGCGAACTCGCCCCGCGTGAGCGCGCCGGACAGCTCCGCGCGCAGCCGCCGCCCGGCCTCGTCCGCCCGCTGCATGTCCGGATGGAACAGGCGATAGGAGCCGCGCGCCTTCGACTTCGCGACGTAGAGCGCCCGATCCGCCTGGTTGTAGAGCGCATCGGCATCGGTCATCCCCAGGCTCGACACGGCGATGCCGACCGACACGCTGCTCGGCAGCGAGATGCCATCCACATCGAACGGCGCCCGCATGATCGCGAGAATGCGCTCGGCGAGCGCGATGGCGTCGGCCGGCCCGCCCACCCCGGTCTGCATGACCACGAACTCGTCGCCGCCGCAGCGCGCGAGCAGGTCCTGCGAACGCAGGCAGAGCCGCAGCCGGCTGACGAACTGGCGCAGCACCGCATCGCCCGCGGGATGCCCGTGCTGGTCGTTGATCTCCTTGAAATAGTCGAGATCGAGGCACAGCAGCGCCGTCAGGTCGCCGGCGTCCTGCCGCTCCAGCTGCGCGGACAGCCGCGAAAACAGGGTGCCGCGATTCGCCGCGCCGGTCATGAAGTCGAAGCTCGCCGCGTAACGAAGCTGCTGCTGCGCGAGGCGCTTTTCCGAAATGTCGCGCAGGAACAGCGAAATGTCGCCGCCATCGGCGAACAGGCTCGCCTCCAGCCAGAGATCGGTCGGCGGCCAGAACAGCTCGAAATGCCCGCCGGCGCCGTCCCGCATCGCCCGCGAAACGGCCATGCGCAGCTCGCGGCAATGGGCTTCGGCGAACAGGCTGGCGACGTTGCATCCCACCGCATCGTCCGGCAGGCCGAGCATGGTCATGGCCCGCGCATTGGCGAACCTCGCGCGCCCGGCGGCATCGAAAACGATCACGGCATCGCCGCTCGCCTCCAGCACGCGCAGGGCCAGCGCCTCGGACGCCTTTCGCGCCTCCTCCGCCGCATGGCGATCGGTGATGTCCTCCAGCGTGCCGTACCAGCGCAGGATCCGCCCGTCCTCGCCACGCCGGGCGGCGGCGCGCGCGCGCATCCAGCCATAGGCGCCGTCGGACAGCCGGAGCCGGTATTCGACGTCGATCGGCGCGCCGGACTCGATGTTCCGCCGCCAGGCGGCGAGCGTCGGGTCCCGGTCGTCCGGATGCAGCGCCGAAACCCAGCCGAACGGCATGGTCTCGTCCCGGCTCATGCCGGTCAGCGCGAACCATTGCGGGCCGACCTCGAGAATCGCGCCGTCGGGGCCGGCCGTCCATGGAATCTGCGGGTGCAGCTCGACCATGTGCCGGTAATGGTCCTCGCTCTCGCGCAGCGCCGCCTCGATCCGGCGATAGGGCGTGATGTCCTGGGTGGTGCCGCGCAGCTGCGACACGGTTCCGTCCGCCCCCACCACCGGCTCGGCATGGGTCAGCACGTCATGCACCGCCCCGTCCGGCAGGATCACCCGGTATTCCAGCGTCGCCGCCGTCCCGCTCCGCGCGGCCTCCCGGAAGGTCGCCATCGCGGCGTCGTAATCGTCCGGGTGGATGGCGCGGCGCATCTGGTCGTAATCGATCT
>JAJZFF010000262.1 GCA_021805485.1 Pseudomonadota bacterium | reverse complement strand
GCCGCCTATCGTCGCCACCCGTGGCGCCGTACCCTGGCCGACCCGCCCGTCGCATGGGAAGAGGGCTCTTCGCGTCTGCTCGACTACGGCGGCACCGGACCCGTGCTGTTCTTCGTCCCCAGCCTCGTCAACCGCGCCCATATCCTCGATCTCGCCGAAGACGCCTCGTTCCTGCGCTTCCTCGCGGCGCACGGCGCCCATCCGCTGCTGCTCGACTGGGGTTGGCCCGGCGCCATCGAACGGCAATTCACGCTGACCGATTACATTGCCGGCCGCCTTGAACGCGCGCTGGCAGCCGTGAATGGCCCGGTCATCCTGGTTGGCTACTGCATGGGCGGGCTGCTGGCCCTCGCCGCCGCCCTGCGCGCGCCGGAGCGTATCCGTGCCCTCGCCCTGCTGGCGACGCCGTGGGATTTCCATGCCGAGGACGAGGAAGCTGCGCGCAGCCTCGCCACCAGCCTGCCCATCCTCGAACCGCTGATGGCGGCCACCGGCACGGTGCCGATCGACGCCCTGCAGACGCTGTTCGCAACCCTCGATCCGTTCGGCGTTACCGCGAAATACCGCGCATTCGCGCAACTCGACCCCGCAAGCCCGCGCGCGGTCCGCTTCGTCGCCCTCGAGGACTGGCTGAACGACGGCGTGCCGCTCGCCGCCCCGGTCGCACGGGAAACCCTCGGCGGATGGTATGGCGAGAACGCGACCGCGCGGGGCGCATGGCGCATCGCCGGTCTGCCGGTGAACCCCGCCACCATCGCCTGTCCCACCCTGATCGCGACACCGGCGCGCGACCGGCTGGTGCCCCCGGCTTCCGCCGCCGCGCTTGCCGCGGTCGTTCCGCACGCCACGGTCATCGCGCCGAAGGCCGGCCATATCGGCATGATCGCCGGCATGAGTGCGCCGAAAGCCCTATGGCAACCATTCGGCGAATGGGTGGCCGGGCTGTAGCCCTTGCGCCGGCAAAGGTCTATGCTGCACCGCACGGATCAGAGAGGAGGAGCACCATGGACGACATCGTCATCGCAGCGGCCGCCCGCACGCCGGTCGGCAGCTTCAACGGCGCCTTTGCCGCCACCCCGGCGCATGTGTTGGGCGAGGTCGCCATCAGGGCTGCATTGGAGCGCGCGGGGCTTTCCGCCGACGAGGTTGACGAGGTGATCCTCGGCCAGGTGCTCTCCGCCGGCGCCGGCCAGAACCCCGCCCGCCAGGCCGCGCGCAATGCCGGCATTCCGGATGCGAAGACCGCCTTCGGCATCAACCAGGTCTGCGGCTCCGGCCTGCGCGCCGTCGCACTCGCCGCGCAGCAGGTGATGTCCGGCCAGTCCGACATCGTCATCGCCGGCGGCCAGGAGAGCATGTCGCTCAGCACCCATGTCGCCCATCTGCGGGCCGGCACCAAGATGGGCGACGTCAAGTTCATCGACTCCATGATCAAGGACGGGCTGTGGGATGCCTTCAACGGCTACCACATGGGCACCACCGCCGAGAACGTCGCCCGGTCCTATCAGATCACCCGCGAGGAGCAGGACGCCCTCGCCCTCGCCTCGCAGCAGAAGGCCGCGGCGGCGCAGAAATCCGGCCGCTTCCGCGACGAGATCGCGCCGGTCACGATCGCTACCCGCAAGGGCGAGGTCGTGGTCGCCGACGACGAATACATCCGTCACGACGCCTCGGCCGAGAGCATGGCGAAGCTCAAGCCCGCCTTCTCGAAGGACGGCACCGTGACCGCCGGCAACGCCTCGGGCATCAACGACGGTGCCGCCGCCCTCGTCGTGATGTCGGCGAAGGAAGCGGCGAAGCGCGGCCTGACGCCGCTGGCCCGCATCGCCAGCTTCGCCACCGCCGGCGTCGATCCCGCGGTGATGGGCACCGGCCCGATCCCCTCCTCGCAGAAGGCGCTCGCCCGCGCCGGCTGGTCGGTCGCCGATCTCGACCTGATCGAGGCGAACGAGGCGTTTGCGGCGCAGGCCTGCGCGGTGAACAAGGGCCTCAATCTCGACCCGGCAAAGGTGAACGTGAACGGCGGCGCCATCGCCATCGGCCACCCGATCGGCGCCTCGGGCGCGCGGGTGCTCACCACGCTCCTGTTCGAGATGCAGAAGCGCAACGCCCGCAAGGGCCTGGCCACGCTGTGCATCGGCGGCGGCATGGGCGTCGCCATGTGCGTCGAACGCTGAAACACCTGGGAGGAAACCAACCGGATGCGTAAGGTCTATTCCGGCGCCGTCGAGGCGCTCGCCGGTCTGCTGCGCGACGACATGACCATCCTCGCCGGCGGCTTCGGCCTGTGCGGCGTGCCGATGGCGCTGATCGAGGCGATCCGCGAGAGCGGCGTGCGCAACCTGACCATCGTCTCCAACAATGCCGGGATCGACGGAGTCGGTCTCGGCATCCTGCTGGATACGCGTCAGGTGAAGAAGATGATCTCGTCCTATGTCGGCGAGAACGCCACCTTCGCCCGGCAGTATCTCGCAGGCGAACTGGAGATCGAGTTCAACCCGCAGGGCACACTGGCCGAGCGCATCCGCGCCGGCGGCGCCGGCATTCCCGCCTTCTTCACCGCGACGGGCTATGGCACCCAGGTTGCCGACGGCAAGGAAACCCGCGAGTTCGACGGCCGCCACTACGTGATGGAGCGCGGCATTTTCGGCGATCTCGCCGTGGTTCATGCCTGGAAGGGCGATACCGAGGGCAATCTCGTCTATCGGAAGACGGCGCGGAACTTCAATCCGATCTGTGCTGCCGCCGCGAAGGTGACGGTCGCCGAGGTCGAGGAACTCGTCGAACCCGGCACGATCGACCCCGACCACATCGTCACCCCCGGCATCTACGTCAAACGCATCGTCAAGCTCGCGCAGGTCGAGAAGCACATCGAGAAACGCACCGTCCGCGAGCGGGCCTGAGGAGGGAAACATGCCCTGGACACGCGATCAGATGGCGGCCCGCGCCGCCCGTGAACTGAAGGACGGCTTCTACGTCAATCTCGGCATCGGCATCCCGACGCTGGTGGCGAACCACATTCCCGAGGGCATCTCCGTCCAGTTGCACTCGGAGAACGGCATGCTCGGCATCGGTCCCTTCCCCTACGAGGGCGAGGAGGACGCCGACCTGATCAACGCCGGCAAGCAGACCGTGACCGCACTGCCGACGACGAGCTATTTCGATTCTGCCCAGTCCTTCGCCATGGTGCGCGGCGGGCATATCGACATCTCGATCCTGGGCGCGCTGCAGGTGGCCGAGAACGGCGACCTCGCGAACTGGATGATCCCCGGCAAGATGGTGAAGGGCATGGGCGGGGCGATGGACCTTGTCGCCGGCGTGCCGCGCGTCGTCGTGCTGATGGAACACACCGCCAAGGGCGAGCCCAAGATCCTGAAGAAATGCACCCTTCCGCTCACCGGGAAGGGTGTGGTCAGCATGATCGTCACCGACATGGCGGTGTTCGAGGTCGATCATGCGCGATCCCCCTCGCTCATCCTGGTCGACAAGCCCGATGACGTGACGATCGAACAGATCCGCGACGCGACCGAAGCCGATTTCGTGGTGCATAGCACGGTGCACCGCACCCAAGCCGCCGTGGAGATCGAGGAATGAGCACGAACACCGAACTCCATGCGCGACGCGAGGCCGCCGTCGCCCGCGGGGTGGGAATCAGCCACCCGATGGCCTACACGGCCCGCGCCGAGAACGCCGAGCTGTGGGACGAGGACGGCAACCGCTATATCGACTTCGCCGGCGGCATCGCGGTGCTCAACACGGGGCATCGTCATCCGAAGGTGATCGCGGCGGTGAAGGCGCAGCTCGACCGCTTCACCCATACCTGCTTCCAGGTCACGCCCTATGAGCCCTACGTGGCGCTCGCCGAACGGCTGAACGCGATCGCGCCGATCGAGGGACCGGCCAAGACCGTGTTCCTCACCACCGGCGCCGAGGCTCTGGAAAACGCGATCAAGATCGCCCGCGCCGCGACCGGCCGGCCCGGCGTGATCACCTTCGCCGGCGGGTATCACGGCCGCACCCTGCTGACCATGGCGATGACCGGCAAGGTCTTGCCCTACAAGAAGCGCTTCGCGCCGATGCCGGCGGAAATCTATCATGCGCCGTTCCCGTTCGAGCCTTTCGGCGTCAGCGTGGCCGACAGTATCCGCGGCATCGAGATGCTGTTCCGCGCCGATATCGAGCCCGAGCGCGTCGCCGCCATCGTGATCGAGCCGGTCCAGGGCGAAGGCGGATTCATCCCGGCACCGACCGAACTGCTCGTGGCGCTGCGCGAGATCTGCGACCGCCACGGCATCCTGCTGATCGTCGACGAGGTGCAGACCGGGTTCGGCCGCACCGGGAAGATGTTCGGCATCGAGCATTCGGGCGTGAAGCCGGACCTGATGACGATCGCGAAATCGCTCGCCGGCGGTTTCCCGCTCTCCGGCGTGATCGGCCGCGCCGCCGTGATGGATGCTCCGGAGGCGGGCGGACTCGGCGGCACCTATGCCGGCAACCCGCTCGCCTGCGCCGCCGCCCTCGCCGTGCTCGACGTCATCCGGGACGAAAACCTGGTGGAACGCGCCAATGCGATCGGCGCCACGATGAAGGACCGGCTGGAACGCATCGCCTCGCGCAACGATGTGGCGCCGATCACCGCGATTCGCGGTCCGGGAGCGATGATCGCCTTCGACATCGTCAGGCAGCGCGGCAGCTACGAGCCCGACCCCGAAACCACGAAACAGGTCATCGCCCGCGCCCGGGACAACGGGCTCATCGTGATTTCCTGCGGCGTATACGGCAACGCCATCCGCCTGCTCGTGCCGCTCACGGTGAGCGACACGGTTCTGGGCGAGGGGATGGACGCGCTGGAAGCCGCGCTCGCCGGCTGATCCGGCCTATCGATAGCGCGGGCGCGGGTCGGCCTCGGCCACCCGCTCCCACTGCGCGCGCAGCAGCGCGATCTTGTCGAACACCAAGGCGAGATCGGCCATTTCACGTCCAAGGCGCCGCTCGGTGGCAAGGCCGCGATGCGACGGCTCGCCGGAAATCAGCCGCGCCCCCGCCGAGACCCTGAGCCAGCCGACCTGCCCGCCCGCGCCGTCCGGCAGGGCGACGGGCTGGCCGAT
>JAJZFF010000103.1 GCA_021805485.1 Pseudomonadota bacterium | reverse complement strand
CACCGGATTCACCCTGCGCGGGCGCTTGCACCGCGTGCCCTGGGGCGAGCAGGCGGGGCACGTGCTGGTGCATGCTCGCGATGCCGGCGGCGCGGCGCATCTCGCCCTGCTGGGGCGGGCGCCGGCGGGGAATGCGCAGCGGCGCAATCTCGCGCTGGAGCCGCGCGCCACGCTCGATCTCGATGGCGTCGCCCTGGCCGCCGACGCGGTGCGCAAGGCGCCGGCGCTGGCCGAGGGCGGCCTGCTCGAACTCGGCGCGCTGGCCCGCGCCCAGCAGATGGTCGGGGCGATGGAGCGCTGCCTGGATTACGGCCTGACCTATGCCAACGAGCGCAAGCAGTTCGGCCGGCCGATCGGCAAGTTCCAGGCGGTGCAGCACATGCTCGCCATCGCCGCCGGCCACTATGCCGCCGCCGCGGCGGCGGCGGATTTCGCGGCGCAGGCGTGGCGCTCGGCGCGGTTCGGCTTCGCCGTCGCGGTCGCCAAGGCGCGCGCCGGCGAGGCCGCGGGCGCCGTGGCCGAGGCCGCGCATCAGGTGCATGGCGCCATGGGTTTCACCCAGGAGCATCCGCTGCACTTCGCGACCCGGCGGCTATGGTCGTGGCGCGATGAGTTCGGCCACGAGGCGCTGTGGCAGGAGCGGATCGGGCGCGAGGTCTGTGCCGCCGGCGGCGCGGCGCTCTGGCCGATGCTGGTCGGCGCCTGATGGCCGAGACCTTCGCGGATGGCCCGCTCACCGGGGTGCGCGTGCTCGATCTGACCAGCGTCATCATGGGGCCGTTCGCCACCCATATCCTCGCCGACCTCGGCGCCGACGTCATCAAGGTGGAAAGCCCGGACGGGGATCTGCTGCGCCAGTACAAACCGGCGCGCCATGATGGAATGTCCGGCCCCGTGCTCAACCTTCATCGCAACAAACGCAGCGTCGTGCTTGATCTCAAAGACCCGAAAGGGCGTGCCGCGCTGGAGCGGCTGATCCCGACGGCGGATGTGCTGGTGCATAATCTGCGCCCGCAGGCGATGGCCCGGCTCGGCTTCGGCTATGAGCGTGCGCGCGCGTTGCGGCCGGACATCGTCTATTGCGGCGCCTACGGGTTTTCGGCCGCCGGTCCGTACGGGCACAAGGCGGCCTATGACGATCTGATCCAGGCCGGGTCCGGCATCGCCGGGTTGTTCGCCGCCGTGCATGGCGAGCCGGCCTACGTGCCGACGGTGATCTGCGACAAGCTCGCCGGCCAGGCCATCGCCTACGCCGTCCTCGCCGCACTCTATCAGCGCGCGCGGGGCGGCGGCGGGCAGGAGATCGAGGTGCCGATGTTCGAGACCGCGGTGGAGTTCACCCTGGTCGAGCACCTGACCGGCGCCGCCTTCGACCCGCCGCTCTCGCGCGCCGGCTTCGTCCGCCTGCTTAATCGCGGCCGCAAGCCCTACCGCACCGCCGATGGCTACGCTTGCATCCTGCCCTATTCCGACCGCAACTGGGCCGATTTCTACGCCTTCACCGGCCGCACCGAATTCGCGGGCGACGTCCGGTTCGAGACCCTTTCCGAGCGCGTGCAGCATATCGACATCCTCTACGGCATGATCGAGGAGGAGGCGGTGCGGCGCCCGACCGCGGAATGGGTGGCGTTCTGCGACCGGGTGAGCATCCCCTGCATGAAGGTTCTTTCGCTCGACGAGCTGCCGGCGGATCCGCACCTCGACGCGGTGGGCCTGTTCGGCTTTGCCGAGCACCCGAGCGAGGGGCGCTACCGGACGGTGGGCCGCCCGGTCAATTTCAGCGCCGCGCCGTTCCGCATCCGCCGGCCGGCGCCGCGGCTGGGCGAGAACACGGCCGAGGTTCTGGCCGACGCCGGCCTGAACGCGGCGGAAATCGAAGCGCTCACCCTTCGCGCGGCGAACGGGGCGGAGCCGGCATGACCGGCATCTTCCGGCCCTTCATCCTCGGTCTCGGTGGCACCCCACGGCCGGGGTCCTCGACCGAACGGGCGCTGCAGGTGGCGCTCGACGCGGCGCGGGCGGCGGGGGCGGAGACCACGCTGCTCGGCGGCGAGGCGCTGAAACTGCCGATCTACGATCCGGCGGTGATCGACCTGCCCGGCCCGGCCGCGCATCTGGTCGCGCTCGTCCGCCGCTGCGACGGGCTGATCGTCGCCTCGCCCGGCTATCACGGCTCGATGTCGGGCATGATCAAGAACGCCCTCGACTATATCGAGGCGCTGCGCGACGAGCCGACGCCGTATCTGGAGGGCCGCGCCGTTGGCTGCATCGTCTGCGCCCATGGCTGGCAGGCGACCGGGACGACGCTGATCGCGATGCGGAGCGTGGTGCATGCGCTGCGCGGCTGGCCGACGCCCTTCGGCGCCGCGATCAACTCTGCCCAGCCCTTGTTCGACGCCGCGGGCGGCTGCACCGACGCCGCGGTGCGCGCGCAGCTCGCCCTTGTCGGGCGGCAGGTGGTGGAGTTCGCCCACATGCGCCGCGCGTCGGCGGAGGCGTCGCCATGAGGCCGCGCCGGTGACCGTGGCGCTCGGCGACCGCCTGGCGCGCTGCACCAGCGCCATCGTCCACGACGTCATGCGCGCGCAGGGCCTCAGGGACTTCGTGCTGCCCGCGGACCTGCGCCCGATTCTCCCGGAGATGTCCCTGGCCGGCCCGGCCTTCACCATCGAGGGGCGGCCGGTGGCGGAGGCGAGCGCCGAGGATACGCTGCTGGCCTGGACCGGCCTGCTCTCGCGGGCGCCGGCGGACCATGTCTGGGTCTCCCAGCCCCACGACCATGTCGTCGCGCACATGGGCGAGCTGTCGGCGGAAACATTGAAGAACAAAGGTTTGCGGGGCGCCGTGGTGGATGGCGGGGCGCGCGACGTGGGCGATCTGCAGCGGCTGGGCTTTCAGACCTGGTGCCGCTTCTTCACCCCGCGCGACGTCGTCGGCTACTGGGTGCCGAGCGCGATCGGCGAGGATATCCGCATCGGCGACGTGATGATCGCCCCGGGGGACTATCTGCTCGGCGATCGCGACGGGCTGGTGCGCATCCCACGGCGGCTGATCGAGCCGGTGCTCGACGCCGCGGAGCACGCCATGGCGGCCGAGAGCCAGGTGCGGACGGCGATCCGAGGTGGCATGGACCCGCAGGAGGCCTTCCGCCGTTACGGTGTCTTCTGAGGAGTGATGATGGACGAGACGCAGGCCGATACCGACCGCGCGCTGCCGCGTGCGCTGGACCTGGAGGGTGCCAGCAATGTCCGCGATCTCGGCGGCTGGACGACGCGCGGCGGCGCGCGCGTGTGCTTCGGCCGCATCTTCCGCGGCGCCGCGCTGGACCGGCTGACGGATTCCGATCAGCAGCGCCTGGCCGGCCTCGGCCTGCGCGCGGTGTGCGACTTCCGCGGCGTGAAGGAACGCGCCCGCGCCCCCTCGCGCCTGGACGGGCTGGATGTCGCGGTCCATTCCCTGCCCATCGAGCCGCGCATCGGCGCCTCGCTGGCCGACATCCTGGCGACCCGCGAGGCGACCGGGGAGGATGTGCTGAGCCTGATGCGCAAGGCCTATCTTTCCTATGCCATGGACTGGCACGCGCATTACCGGCGGGTATTCGACCTGCTGCTCGACGAGGATGGCGCCCCCCTGCTGTTCCACTGCTCGGCCGGCAAGGACCGCACTGGCTTCGGCGCCGCCCTCATCCTGACGGCGCTCGACGTGCCGTGGGAGAGTGTGCTGGAGGACTACCTCGCCACCAACCGGCTCTGGCGGGCGGAGGCGTCGCTGGCGCACGCGCTGCCGCCGCCGGTGGCGGAGGTGATGCTGCGTGTGCATCCGGACCTGCTGGAATACGCGTTCGAGGCTCTGCGCGCCGAATTCGGCTCGATCGAGCAGTATCTGGAGGCCAGGCTCGGCCTCGATGCGCCGCGCCTGGCACGGTTGCGCGCCTTGCTGTTGGAAACGCCTCGATGAAGAACCGTCCCGCATGGGTTGACGCCCGCCGTCGCGGCCTCTTTGTTGGGGGCCTTCGAGGACCAGGAACAGGGGGAACTGCCGTGCTGCGACGACGCTCGCCGGGACTGATGCTGCTGGCGGTCCTGCCGTTTCTCGCCGGCTGCGACCTCACGGCGCAGCAGATGCCGCCGTCACACCCGTATTTCGTGTTCTTCGCCCCGAACAGCGCCGTGCTGGATAGCCCGGCGCGGACGATCGTCGCCGACGCCGCTGCCTATGCGAAGGTCTACCCGCTCGCCCCGGTCGCGGTCACCGGATATGGCGACCCCGCCCTTGGCGCGGCCGATGCGGCGCGCATGGCGCGGCTGCGCGCCGACGCGCTGGTGAAGGAACTCGCGGCCGACGGTGTCGATGCCAAGCGCATCGCCGTTCGCCCGCCCGCGGTCGGCGCCGATGTTGCCTCCCCGCAGGCGGCGCGGCGCGGCGATATCATCGTCGGCCTGCTGCCCTGAGGCGTCGGGCGGCTCAGGGCCGCGCCTGATCCTCGCCGCCGCGTGCCAACGACAGGATCGCCAGCCCGCCGAGCGCGGCGAGGGCCGATCCGGCGAAGACCGCACGCTTGGCCTGCGCCAGCAAGGCGGGATCGGCGAAGGCGAGGTCGCCGATGAACAGGCTCATGGTGAAGCCGATGCCGCACAGGCCGGCGGCACCGAGCAGATGGATCGGCTGGATGTCCGGGGCGAGGCGCACCAGCCCGAGCCGGATGGCGAGTTGGGTCGTGGCGAACACGCCGATGGGTTTGCCCACCAGCAGCCCGGCGAGAATGCCGAGCGCAACGGGATCGGCCCAGCCTCCGCTTCCGCCCCCGCGCCCGCCCAGGCCGACCCCGGCATTGGCGAGGCCGAACAGCGGCAGCACCACGAGCGCAACGATCCAGCCGAGTGACCACTCCAGGCGGGCGGTCTGCGCGGCGGGCACGGCGAAGGCGAGCGCCACGCCGGCCAGCGTCGGATGCAGGGAACTGGCGCGGAACAGCAGCCAGAGACCGAGGAAACCGGCCAGGATCGCGGCCCATCCGAGCGCATCGGGCAAGCGCGGCCCCAGCCAACGCAGGGCCACCCACAGAACTGCCACGGCGCCCAGCGGCAGCGGGGCGACGTCGTGGCCGAACGCGACCGCGATCACCGC
>JAJZFF010000370.1 GCA_021805485.1 Pseudomonadota bacterium | reverse complement strand
ACAAGACCGCCGAGGCGATCCGCAACGGCCGGTTCCATACCGGCGATGTCGGTTTCATGGACAAGGATGGCTGGTTCTATCTGGTCGACCGCAAGAAGGACATGATCAACGCCGCCGGCTACAAGGTCTGGCCGCGCGAGGTGGAGGACGTGCTCTATACCCATCCCGCCGTGCGCGAGGCGGCGGTGGTGGGCGTGGCCGACTCCTATCGCGGCGAGACGGTGAAGGCCGTGATCAGCCTGCGGCCGGGCGCGAGCGCGACGCAGGAGGAGATCATCGCCTTCTGCAAGGAGCGGATGGCCGCCTACAAATATCCCCGCACGGTCGAGATCATCGACGATCTGCCGAAGACCGTGACCGGCAAGATCCTGCGGCGGGAACTTCGCGGGTAGAGTGAAAATGCCCGGTTGAACTACTTTAGGTAGAATAATATCATGCCGTCCTCACCTTGGAGGGCGGCATGTCGGGCACGTTCCAGATTATCGGACCGGATGCGATCGGACTGATCGACGGGCTGGCGCTGTCCTCGGTTGCGGGCGCGCCGCCGGGCGGCTTCGCACTGGGTGGGCTGGCGGCTGGCGCGTCGGCGAGCGTGACCCTGTCGGGCGCCTACGGGTTTTCGGCCAGCAGCGCGGGCGGGGCGACGGTTGTGCTGGGCAGTAACGCAATCACCATCAGCGGCACCGCAACGCAGGTGAACGATGCGCTGGCGAGCCTCGCCATCAGCGCCTCGGCGAGCGGGAGCGGCACGCTCGGCGTCAGCGCCACGAGCGGCGGGACAACGCTGGCGACGACCATCGCGGTGCAGGCCTTTCCCGATTCGCCGCCCGCTTTCGTCGCGCCGCCGGCGAGCCTGCCGCTCACCGCCGGCGTCGCGCGGACGCTCGGCCTCGCGATCGCCGACGATCCGGCGGCGCTGCTGGCGGGCTTCGGGCTGGCCGCCGAGACGCTCGCGGTCAGCCTGATCGCGAGTTCCGGCGCGCTGCTGCTCGATGCCGCGGCCCATGCCGGTATCGGCGTGGCCGGCAACAGTACTGGCACGCTGGTGTTCACCGCCGCATCCAGCGATCTCGCCGGTCTGCGCGCCGCGCTCGATGCGGTGCGGCTCGATGCCACAGCCGCCGGCACGCTGGAATACGTTCTCCGCCAGACCGGCGGGCCGCTGGCCGATGCCGTCACCTCCGGCAGCCTGAATTTCTCCGTCACCGGTTCGGCGGCGACGGGCAGCGAGAGCTGGAATGGCGGTAGTGGCGACTGGCAGACCGCGGCGGACTGGTCCGGCGGGCAGGTACCGGGGCTGGGGACCGACATCACGATCGGCAACGGCGCGGTGCTCGGCGGATACGGTCTCGGCGCGGTGCTCGACGTGGCGGCCGGCGCGTCGGTCGCGCTCGCGGGGGCGTTCGGCGTTGCCGCGGCGACGCTCGCCAGCGGTGCGACGGCCGCGATCGGCGGCGCGTTGTCGATCGCCGGCGGGCTTTCGCTCGACTCCTCGACCCTCGTCGTCGGTGCGGCGGGCACGCTGGAGGCGGTCGGCGTCACGCTGTCCTCCGGCGCGGCGCTGGCCGTGTTCGGCGCGCTGTCGATCGATGGGCTGGATGCCGCGGGCATGGCGCTGCTGCCGGGTGGCGGCACGCTGGGCGGGCCGATCGGCATTCCTGGCGGCGGCGTGCTGGATTTCGCCGGCACGCTCGAGGCCGACGGCGCGGCACCGACCACCGGCTACAACGCCATCTCGCTCGCCGCCGGTGGCACGCTCGAGGGCGCGGGCCTGCTGATGGCCGGCAATTTCAGCGAGGCGGAAACCATCGTTGGCCCGGGCACGATTCTCGCCCTCGGTCCGACGCCGCTCAGCATCGCCGCCGGCAGCATCGGCGGTTCGATCGATCTCGCCATCGCGTCGGGGGCGGTGCTGGAGGTCGGCGCCGTGCAGCCGCTCTACGGCGTGTTCAACGCCACGCCGGTCACCGTCGGCGCCGATGCCACGATCAGCTTCGCGCCGGGCGCCAGCGCGGGGCAGGACGGCACCGGTTATGCCAGCACGCTGGGCGAGCAGGGCGGCGTCCTCGTGCTCGACGACCCGACGGATTTCGCCGCCACGCTCGCCGGCTTCCGCCCCGGCGACCGCATCGCCTTTCCCACCCTCACCAACCTGTCGGTCTTCAATGTGTCCTCGACCTCGTTCGAGGTGGCCGGTGTTGTCATCGGCAATACCGCGCAGAGCGAGATCGTCACCATCCATACCAGCCTTGCCGCCGGCGTGGCGCCGGTGGTCGAAACGGATGCGGCCGGCAATCAGGTGATCGGGCTGCGGGCGACCAGCGCCGCGCTCACGCTGAACGACGTGCCGGCCGTCGGCGCCTCGATCGAGGCGGTGAACGGCACAACGACGCCGATCATCGGCCTCGGCCTGCTGGTGCCGAGCAACGGCTCCGCCGGGCTGCAGCTGACCGTCAGCGCGAGTCATGGGCAGATCGCCACCGGCGGCGGCGCTGCCGCGGGGTCGCTGGTGCTGACCGCCGCCAATGCGCTCGACCTGAATGCGGAACTCGCGGCACTCGACTATACCGCGCCGGCCGGCGGTTCCGGCGATGTGCTGAACTTCACCGGCGGCACCGGGCTCGCCGGGCTGAGTGCCGCGATCGGCATCGCGATCGCACCTGCCGGCACGCTCGACTTCACCGGCGCCAATGGCAGCCTGTTCAATGCCGGATCGTCGTGGCTGGGCGGCGTACCGCCGGCCAATGGCGATGTCGCTGTGTTCGGGAGCCATGCCGGCGCGCCGCTTCTGGTCGAGGGGCCTGGGGTTGCCGGCACCGTTTCGGTTGCCGGAGCGTATGATTTCGCCGGCACGTTCGATCTGCCCGCGAGCGGCGCCGTGCTCGATATCGGTGCCGGCGGCTTCGCGCTGTTCGACGCCAATGCGGCGGTGACGCTCGGCGGCGGCGCGCTGGTCGGTGACGCGCAGGGGGCTGGCACCTTGGGCATTGCCGGCACTCTCGATGCGGCGGGGGGAACGATCGATGTCGGCGGCGCGGCAGCGTCGGGTGACGGCGCCCTTGAGGTGACCGGCAGCCTCGTTGCCGCTGGACTTGCCCTCGGTACCGCTACCGCCGGAACGTTCGAGTTGGGCGGCGCGGCATCCTTCGGCACCTCGGCGCTGGGCACCGGCGCCCTGTTGCGTGAAGCTGGCAACGGCTCGCTGTCGCTGGGAACGCTTGCGCTCGCGGGCGGCACGGTGTCGCTCGGCAACGCGGCGAGCCTGTCGCTCGGCCCGGCGACGATCACCGCGGGCGATCTCGCGCTCGGGGATGCGAGCCGTCTGGCCGGCACCGGCGGCCTCGACCTTGCCGGCGGGACGTTGAGCATCGGCGGACTCGCGGCGGCATCGTTCGGTACGGGCGGATTCGGGCTGGGCGGTGGCGGGTTGCTGCTGCTCGATGGCACGCTCGCCGCCGGCAGCCTGGTGGCGTCGGGGCTTGCGTCACTGGATGGCGGCACGCTCTCGCTCGCCGGCAGCGCGTCGCTTGCCGCAGGGGCGACGCTGACCCTGGCCCAGGGCGTGTTGCGGGCGGCCTCGCTCACCCTCGATGCCGGCGCCGAACTCTCGGGCTACGGGCTGATCGGCACATTCGGCGCGCCGGGTCTCATCCCGATCGACGCCGCCGGCACGCTCGCCGCGTCGGGCGGCACGCTCGTGCTCGGCGGCGCGCTGGCCGGCGGCGCGACCATCGATCCCGGCGCAGCGCTCGATCTCGCCGGCCCGGCCACGGGCGGCACGGTGTCCTTTGCCGGTGCCAGTGGCATCCTGACGATCAACGACGTCGCCACCATGGCCGATCCGGTGGTGAACATGGCGTCCGGCGATGCGATCGACCTGATCGGCGTCGCCCCATCGCTGGTGAGCTATGCGGGCGGCACGCTCAGCGTGAGCGGGCGCGGCGGGTTGGGCCTCGCCGAGGCCGCGGGGCAGGCGGCGATCGCCATCTCGGCGGATGGGTACGGCGGCAGCTATGTCACCGTCGGCGGCGCCATGCCCTGTTTTGCCCGCGGCACAAGGTTGCTGACGGCGGAGGGCTACCGCCCGGTCGAGACTCTGCGGCCCGGCGACCGGCTGGTCACCGAGGATGGCATGGCGGAGCCGATCGTCTGGATCGGCTGGCGCAGCATCGACCTGTCGCGGGATTCCGCCGCCGCGCTACTGCATCCCGTCGTCATCACGCCCGGCGCGTTCGGGCCGGGCATGCCGTCGCACCCACTCACCCTTTCGCCCCTGCATGCCGTGTATGCCAATGGCGTGCTGGTGCCGGCGACACTGCTGGTCAATGGCGCGACCGTGCTGCACGAATCCTCGCGCTTCGCCGTGACCTATTATCATGTCGAACTGGCCCGGCATGCGGTGATCCGAGCGGAGAACCTGCCCTGCGAGACCTATCGCGACGATGGCAACCGCGATCGCTTCGCAGCCGCCCTCGGCCTGCCGGGCGCGCCGGCGGACTCCTGCCGGCCGGTCGTGACCACTGGCCCGGCGCTGCGCCGGGTGCGCGCGCTCCTGCATCGCCGCGCACTCGAACTCGACTACCAGATCGTTCATGGCGCCGAGGTTGAGGCGGTGGCGGGCGATGCGCCGCCGATCCGGCCGCGCCGGGGGGCGGGGCGGATCGACTTCACCCTGCCGGCGCCGGCATCGCGGCTGGTTCTGCGTGCGCGCGTCTCGCGGCCAGCCTATACCGATCCTGCATCGGAGGACCGGCGACGGCTCGGCATATGCGCCGGGGGGGTGGAGGCCGATGGCGTGCGCCTGCCGGCCTGGCACGGTGCGGGCTGGTACAGCCCGGATGAGGGCGATCGGGGGATGTGGAGCGGCGGGATTGCCGAACTGGTGCTTGATCGCCCGGCACGGCGGATCAGCCTCGACCTTGTCGGCAGCGTGCCGCGCTGGGTGCGGGATCCGGCGGCGCTCGCGCTCTGAGCCGCGCCGGATTTGACATTCGGCGGCAGCGTCACTAAGCGGACCGGCATGGCCGGGAACGTGGACGCACCTGCGGGGTGCGCGCCCGTTCCGTTGCGCATGCGCGGCGGAACCTACCGGTGCAACATCAGCGGCATGTCCGCGTCAACAAGAAGGAGTGCGGCACGCATGACC
>JAJZFF010000623.1 GCA_021805485.1 Pseudomonadota bacterium | reverse complement strand
TGCTCCAGGATCGCGTCGATCCGCTCGGGGGTGAGGTTGCCGTGCAGGTCGTCGCCGATCATCATCGCCGGGGCGCGGTCGCAGCAGCCGAGGCAGACGATCGGCAGGAGGGTGAAGCGGCCGTCCGGCGTGGTTTCCCCCGGCTCGATGCCGAGGCGCTGGCGCAGCAGGTTGCGCGCGGCGGTGGCGCCCATCACCCAGCAGGCCACGCTGTCGCACAGCAGGATGACGTGGCGGCCCACGGGACGGCGGAAGATCAGGTTGTAGAAGGTGGCGACACCGTCGAGCTCGGCGGGTGTCATGCCGAGCAGGGCGGCCACTTCGGCGAGATGGTCGTCCGAGACATGGCCGTGACGCTTCTGCACCGCCTTCAGCGCATCGATGCCGGCGGCGCGCGGGGTTTCGGACTCGCGCAGAAAGGTCGCGATCGTCTCGCGCAGGGCGGCATCGAGCGGTGCGGACGCCGGGCTGTGTTCAGCGGTCGACATCGGCCATCACGAAATCGATGCTGCCGATGATCGCGATCAGGTCGGCGACATAGGCGCCGCGGCTGATCAGCGGGATCATCTGCGGTGCGGATGCGGGTGCGGTAGGAGACGGTGTCGCCGTCGGCGACGAGGTAATAGCCATTGATGCCCTTGGTCGCCTCGATGCTGACCATCGCCTCGCCGGGCGGCAGCACGGGCCCCCAGCTGACATTGAGGAAATGGGTGATGAGGGTTTCGATGTCCTGCATCGTCCGCTCCTTGAGCGGCGGCGTCGTCAGCCGGTGGTCGGACTTGTAGGGGCCGGGCGGCATGTTATCGAGGCACTGGCGGATGATGCGCAGGCTCTGGCGGATTTCCTCGATATGCACCACCACGCGGTCGTAACAGTCGCCGTTGTGGCAGATCGGAATGTCGAACTCGAGCTGGTCGTATCCGGAATAGGGGCGCTGGCGGCGATAGTCCCAGCCGAGGCCGCAGGCGCGCAGGCCGGGGCCGGTCACGCCCCAGTCCAGCGCTTCCTCCAGCGTGTAGGCGCCGACGCCGATCGTGCGGGCCTTGAAGAGGCGGTTGCGCATGACGAGCTTGTCGTATTCATCGAGCCGCTTCGACTGGTAGCCGAGATAGTCGCGGATCATCCGGTCCCAGCCCTGCGGCAGGTCCGCCGCGACGCCGCCGATGCGGAACCAGGCGGGATGCATGCGGAAGCCGCAGATCGCCTCGATGATCTGGAACACCCGCTCGCGGTCGGAGAACATGTAGAAGACCGGCGAAAGCTGGCCGACATCCTGCGACATGGTGCCGTAGAACACGAGATGGCTCGCGATGCGGAACAGCTCGGCGAGCATGATGCGGATCATCTGCGCGCGGGACGGCACCTCGATCCCCGCGAGGCGCTCGACCGCCATCACGTAGGGGAAGTTGTTCATCACGCCGCCGAGATAGTCGATGCGGTCGGTATAGGGGATGTAGGTGTGCCAGGACTGGCGCTCGGCCATCTTCTCGGCGCCGCGGTGATGAAAGCCGATCTCGGGCACGGCGTCGACGATTTCCTCGCCCTCGAGCTGGAGGATGATGCGGAACACGCCGTGGACGCTCGGGTGGTTGGGGCCGAGATTGAGGAACATGAAGTCGGAGTTCTCGCTGTGCCGCTTCATGCCCCAGGCCTCGGGGTTGAAGCGCAGCGCCTCCTGTTCGGCGCGTTCCTTCTCCTCGGTGAGGATGTAGGGGCCCATTTCGGTGGCGCGGGCGATGTAGTCCTTGCGCAGCGGATGGCCGGTCCAGGTCGGCGGCGTGAGGATGCGGAACAGGGTCGGGTGGCCGGCGAAGCCGATGCCGAACATGTCCCAGACCTCGCGTTCGTACCAGTTGGCGTTGGGCCAGATATCCGCGATGCTCTGCACCTCGAGCGCGCCCTCGGCGAGCGGGACCTTGACGCGGACATCGTCGTTCCGCTCGAAGGAGACGAGGTGATAGACGAGGGTGAAATCGGATTTCGGCAGGCCATCGCGGTGGACGCGCTGGCGTTCGTCGATCGCGGTGAGGTCGTAGAGCATCTGGAAGCGCCTTGTCGCACCGTCGCGCAGGTGCCGGAGCACGGCGTGCACGATGTCGCGATCGATCCAGATGGTCGGGATCCGGTCGGCGGTCTGCTGCAGGGTGAAGGAGATCGGCCCGAGCGTGCGGACCAGGTCGGACACGATACCCTGTTCGGCCTCTGTGGCGGGGATGCTGTTGAATTCCGTCAGCATCCCGCCCTCCCTAAACGCTGTCCGGCGTGGGGAGGCTGCCGGCCGCTTGCCTCTCCTGGTGTTTGAGATCGCGGAAGCTGGGCCGCTCGATCTTCTCGGCGCCGTTGGGACCGACCAGCCAGCTGAGCGGCCGGCGCTCGGAACCGATCGAGTTCTGCAGCAGCATCAGCCCTTCGAGCAGCGCGTCCGGCCGGGGCGGACAGCCGGGGACATAGACATCGACGGGCAGGAAACTGTCGGCACCCTGGACGACGGCATAGATGTCGTACATCCCGCCGGAATTGGCGCAGGCGCCCATCGAGATCACCCAGCGCGGCTCCAGCATCTGGTCGTAGAGATACTTGATGACGGGCGCCATCTTCACGAACACGGTACCGGAGATGACGATCAGGTCGGCCTCGCGCGGGGTGGCGCGCAGCACTTCCGAGCCGAAGCGGGCGATGTCGAACTTGCTGGTGAAGGCCGTCGCCATTTCGACATAGCAGCAGGAGAGGCCGAAATTGAACGGCCAGATCGAATATTTGCGGCCCCAGGCCACCATGTCTTCCAGCCGGCCGAGGGCCACGTTGCGGCGCACCGCATCGGTGAAGGTGCCGCCGCCGGGGGATGGGGCGGCCGGCTGGCCGGCTGTGCCGAGGCCGCGGAGAAGAGGCGCGGTCGTGGAGAGCTGTTGTCCCGTCGCGCCTTTGCCGAATGTGAAGCGCATGGCGTCAGCGCCTCCGCACTATCGCAAGCGCGCGGGGCTTTGGCCCCCATTCGAGCGCGCCGGCGCGCCACAGATAGGCGAGCGCGGCGAGCAGGGCGAGGATGAAGACCGCGATCACGACATAGCCGGTCCATCCGGCGGCATGGACGGCGGTGGCCCAGGCGTAGAGATAGGCGGCTTCGAGATCGAAGATCACGAAGAACATCGCGATGAGATAGAATTGCACGGGAAGCCGGAAGCGGGCGTAGCCGACGGTGACGATGCCGGATTCGAACGGTTCGATGGTGGCCCGTTTCAGGTGCCGCTGGCCGAGGAAATGGGACACGCCGATCATACCCGCGACCAGAGCGATCACGACAAAGGTGTAGACCAGCAATACCCAGTAATGGGCGTTATCCGCCATGGTCCGTGTCCATCCCGGCAGGCGTTTCTCGAACCAGCGAGTGCGGCTCGAGCCGCAAGACGACAAAACCTTTCCTCACAATCTGACACTATTGTGACCGCGCCTGTCAAGCGAGTCGTACTGGCAACGATTTCCGACCGCCATGGTCCTGAATGGATGGGCGTTGACGCGGCTTGCGGCGATGTTCATGCCGCCTGACGGCGCCGCGCGCGGAGGCGCCGGACCCATTTGACGAGCTCCAGCAGGATGAAGATCAGGCTCGATGCGAGGACGCAGACCGCGAGTTCGGCTGCGGTCAGAGGCGCGGCGTTGAACGCGCCGTTGAGGCCGGGCGTGTAGATCACCGCCATTTGAAGCGCGAATGTGAGGCCGATCGCGCCGAGCAGCGGCCTGTTCGAGAGCAGCCCCTGGGTGAACAGCGACGCGCGCGACGAACGGATCGCCATGATCTGCCACATCTGCACGAAGGTCAGCACGGTGAAGACCATCGTCTGCCAGTGGGTATCGCCGAGGCGGAGCGCTCCCGCTTCCGTGAACAGCGTGATCGCGGCCATGACGAGGCCGGACCAGAACACGTCCCATAACATGCCGTTATCGAACAGGCCCTCGCGCGGCGGGCGCGGCGGGCGGCTCATGATGTCGGGCTCGCCGGGTTCGGCCGCGAGGGCAAGGCCGGGCAGGCCGTCGGTGACGAGGTTGATCCAGAGGATCTGGATCGGGACCAGGGGGACCGGCAGGCCGAAGAACGGGGCGAGGAAAATGGCCCAGATTTCGGCCGAGTTGCAGGCGACCACGAAGCGGACGAACTTGCGGACATTGTCGTAGATGCGGCGGCCTTCGCGCACCGCCGCGACGATGGTCGCGAAATTGTCGTCGAGCAGGACGAGGCTCGCGGCCTCGCGGGCGACATCGGTCCCGCCGCGACCCATCGCGACGCCGATATCGGCATGGGCCAGCGCCGGCGCGTCGTTCACGCCGTCGCCGGTCATGGCGACGATCTCGCCATTCGCCTGCAAGGCCGTGACGATGCGGATCTTCTCGGAGGGATCGACGCGGGCGAACACGCTCGCCTCGCGCACGCGCCGGGCCAGGGCCGGATCGTCGAGCGACTGGAGCTCGCGGCCGGTGATGACATCGCCGCCATCGCCGACGATGCCGAGGGCACGGGCGATCGCGCGCGCGGTGACCGGGTGATCGCCGGTGATCATGACCGGGCGGATCCCCGCCGCCCGGCAGGTTGCGACCGCGGCGCGCGCTTCGGGCCGCGGCGGGTCGATCAGGCCGACGAGGCCGAGAAACGTCAGCTCCTGTTCCAGTTCGGCCAGCGCGTCGGCGGATGGCATGGCATTGCGGACGCCCTGGGCGATGGCGAGCACCCGCAGGCCGTCCTCGGCCATCTGCGCGGCCGCCAGCGCGATCGGTTCGGGATCGAGCGCGGCGACCCCCTGCCCCGTCGTCATCGTGGCGCAGAGCGGGAGGACGGCTTCCGGCGCGCCTTTCGTGTAGACGACGAAGCGGTTGCCGTCGCGATGCACGGTCGTCATCCGCCGGCGGGCGGAATCGAAGGGCAGTTCCGCGACGCGCGGGGTGAGCGCCGCCTCGCGCCCGCGGTCGAGCCCGGCATCGGCGGCGGCGCGCCAGAGGGCGATTTCGGTCGGATCGCCGATGGCGTGGGCGGTTTCGTCCACGGCGATGTCGTTGCAGAGAAGCAGGGCGCGGAGCAGCGGCGCGTGCCCGCCGAGCGCCGCGACGGGCTGGCGCTGGCCGCCGGCCCAGACCTCGGTCAGGCGCATGTCGTTGAG
>JAJZFF010000592.1 GCA_021805485.1 Pseudomonadota bacterium | reverse complement strand
GCCAAGGGACGTGCCAAGGGACGTGCCAACGGGCGCGCCGCGCCCGCTGCCGGCCGGAGCGTCGGCGCTACTTCCTCTTCGGCTTTTTCTCGGCCTTTTTCGCCGCTTTGCCGCTCTCGGTTCTGCCGCTCTCGGTTCTGCCGCTCTCGGTTCTGCTGCTTTGGGGTTTCGCGGCGGCCCGTTCCCGGCCAGCGAGCGCGCCCTCGGCGAGGAGCACCTCGTGCGCCGCCTTGAAGGCCTCCAGACCGGCGGGAATGCCGCAATAGGCGGTGGCGTGGAGCAGGACTTCCTTGATTTCCTCGACCGTGACGCCGTTGGTGAGCGCACCCTTGACGTGCAGACGCAGCTCCGCCGGCTTGCTGAGCGCGGTCAGCATGGCGAGGTTGATGATGCTGCGCGTCCGCCGGTCCAGTCCCGGCCGGCCCCAGGCCCAGCCCCAGGCCCAGGCGGTGGTCGCGCGCTGGAACGCCATCATGAAGTCGTCGGCCTTGGCCAGCGAGGCATCGACATAATCAGCGCCAAGAACCGCGCGGCGGATCGGCAAGCCCTTGTCGAACAGTGCCTCGTCGGACATCGTTTCGCTCCTCCTCGCTTTGCCGCGGAGCCTGTGCCAGGCCCGGGAGCGTGTCAATCGCCGCGCTGCGGCGGCGATGGGGCCTTGATCGCGGATCAGCGCGCGAGATCGAGCGCCGCGCGCGCCAGCTCGCCGTCGGCGCCGGCGAGCGCGTCGAGCACCGTGTAGTGGTTCGCGCCCGCCACCGGAATCAGCGCCCCCGGCATGTGCGCGGCGGCGCGATGCGCGTGGAGCCTGCGGCTGTCGGAGACCAGCGCCGGCAATTCGGCGCTCCCGTACGCGATCGTGAGGCGCTTGGCGACCGGTGCCAGGCGCAGCGGCGAGAGCTCGGCCACCTCGGTCTCGGTGAGGCGGAGCTTCTCGTCCAGATAGGTGTCGCGCAGCGGCCCCAGCTCGAACACGCCGGAAATGGCGAGGCCGGCCGCGACGGCGGGGTGGGCGAGCGCCAGCGCCGCGAGATGCGCCCCCGCCGACCAGCCGGAGACGACGATCGGACCGGACAGGCCATGCTTCGGGCCCTCGGCGGCGAGCCAGTCCAGTGCCTCGTTGATCTCGGCCACGATGGCCGCGAGCGACGCCGCCGGGGCCAGGGAATAGCCCGGCAGGGCGACCGACCAGCCATGGGACCGCACGCCGGCGCCGAGACAGACGAAATCCTCGCGCCGGTTCATCTGCCAGTAGCCGCCATGAATGAAAACCAGGCAGGGTGCCGAAGGATCGGCCGCCGGGAACAGGTCCCAGCGGTTCCGTTCGCCGGAGCCATAGGCGAGGTCCAGCGCGCCCGGCCAGGTCTGGCGCGCCGCCGCCGAGGCTGCGCTCCACGCCTCCCGGTGGGTCGCGACCTCCGGCACGGCGGCCGCGTTATTGTATGCCGCGTCGCGCGCGGCGCGGTTCATCGTCGCCCAGTTCATCGCCTTGCTCTTTGCTTCTACGTCCGATCGCTTTTGGATGTGTGGTTGATCTTGCGTCCATATCCAAACGACGTCCATGCCCGAACGACCGGCTTCGTTCCGGAACCGCACGAGCCGGGAGGGCCGCGACCTGTGTGCCGGGGGCGCCTGAATCGGCTCCCCGCGGGTCGTTGCGCGCCGCAGCCAAGTCCGTCATGATGGATCGTCCAAATCGACTCCGCTGCGGGAGAGGGCAGGAACCGTTCCCTGCCGCCGAAGGCGCAACCGGCCCCCGGAAACGCTCAGGCAAAAGGACCGCGATGCGGAGGGTGGACCTCTGGAAAGCCGGCGCCCGCCATCGTGGTCGGGCAGCCGCACCGACGGAGTAAGGCCGCGCACCGGCGCCGGCTGAATCTCTCAGGTTCCGCGACAGAGGGGGGTCGAGGGGTGGCAGGCGCCGTCCCGTTCCCGCTGGCATGCCGCCGGCGGGCGACCCGAGTGCGGAGCGTGCCTTGACCCAGGACGATGCCTCCCTCATCCCCACCCCGCTCGATGCGCTGCATCGCGCCCTTGGCGCCCGCATGGTCGGGTTCGCCGGCTATGCCATGCCGGTGCAGTATCCCGCCGGCATTCTGGCCGAGCATCGGCACTGCCGCACCGCGGCGGCCTTGTTCGATGTTTCGCACATGGGCCAGGCGCTGCTGCACGGCGCGGGCGCCGATGCCGCGCTGGAGCGCCTGGTGCCGGGCGACATGCTCGGCCTGCGCCCCGGGCGCCAGCGATACACGCTGCTGATGCACGAAGCGGGCGGCATCCTCGACGACATCATGGTTTCGCGTCTTGAGGATGGGCGCCTGTTCCTGGTTCTCAACGCCAGCCGCAAGGCGGCCGATCTGGCGCATATCGGCGCCGCGCTACCCGCCGATGTGCGCCTGGAACCGCTGCCCGAGCGCGCCTTGCTCGCGGTCCAGGGGCCGGCCGCCGCGACGGTGATGGCCCGGCTGGCGCCCGCGGTGGCCGCGCTCGGCTTCATGGCGGTCGCCGAGGCGTCCATCGCCGGCACCGCGTGTCTGGTCTCGCGTTCGGGCTACACCGGGGAGGACGGGTTCGAGCTCTCGATCCCCGCCGAGGCCGCCGGGCGCGTCGCCCGCGCCCTGCTCGACCAGCCCGAACTCGCCCCCGCCGGCCTCGGGGCGCGCGACAGTTTGCGCCTCGAAGCCGGGCTCTGCCTCTATGGCTCGGATATCGACGAGACGACCAATCCAGTCGAGGCGGGGCTGACCTGGGTGCTCGGCAAGCGCCGGCGCATGGCGTGGGATTTTCCCGGCGCACCCGCGGTGCGGGCGGCGCTCGAGGATGGGCCGGCGCGTCGCCGCGTGGGGCTGCGCCCGGACGGAAGAGCCCCGGCCCGCGCCGGCACCGCGATCATCGGCCGCGGCGGCGAGACGGTGGGCGAGGTCACCTCGGGCGGGTTTTCGCCGACCCTGAATGTCCCGATCGCCATGGGCTATGTGCGCGCCGACCAGGCCGCCGACGGCACCGCGCTGGCGCTGCGCGTACGCGGCGCCGACCTGCCGGCGCGCATCGCCCCGCTGCCATTCGTTCCGCATCGCTATGTCCGCTGAGAGGGGCCCCATGTCCACATTGCGCTTCACCAAGGACCATGAATGGGTCCGCTTCGACGGCACCGTTGCCACCATCGGCATCACCGAGCATGCGCAGACGGCGCTCGGCGATGTCGTGTTCGTCGAGTTGCCCGAGCCTGGACGCGAACTCGTGGACGGCGAGGCCTGTGCGGTGGTCGAGAGCGTCAAGGCGGCCTCCGACGTCTATGCTCCGGTCGCCGGCCGCGTCACCGAGGCGAATGCCGCCCTCGCGGAGGATCCCGCGCTCGTCAATCGCTCGGCCGAGGACGAGGGCTGGTTCTTCCGCATGATCCCGGCCGATCCGAAGGCGATCGAGGCGCTGATGGATGCCGACGGCTACGCTGCCCTCGTGGCGACGCTGTGATGGACGGCGCAGCGATGACGCCGCTCGACGAGCTCGCTGCTCTGGAGGCGCAGGACCAGTTCGTTGCGCGCCACATCGGTCCCTCGGACGCCGATATCGCGGCCATGCTGCACGTGGTCGGCGCCCCGACGCTCGCCGCGCTGGTGGGTGAGGCGGTGCCGCCGGCGATCCGCACCGAGGCCGCGCTGCCGCTGCCGGCGGCGTCGGACGAAGCCGGCGTCCTGGCCGAGCTCGCCGCCCTCGCGGCCCGCAACGGCGGCGCCAAAGCGCTGATCGGCCAGGGTTATCACGGCACCCACACGCCGCCGGTGATCGCGCGCAACGTGCTCGAGAATCCCGGCTGGTACACGGCCTACACGCCCTACCAGGCGGAAATCTCGCAAGGGCGGCTCGAGGCGCTGCTGATCTTTCAGACCATGATCGCCAGCCTCACCGGCATGGAGATCGCCAACGCCTCGCTCCTCGACGAGGCGACGGCGGCGGCCGAGGCCGTGAGCATGGCGCATGCCGTAGTGCGCCAGCCGAGCGATATCATCGCCGTCGCGGCCGATCTGCACCCGCAGACCCGCGCGGTGCTCGCCACCCGCGCCGCGCCGCTGGGCTGGCGGCTGGTGGAGTTCGCGCCGGGCGACGCGGCCGCCATCGCCGCGGCGCGCGCCTTTGCCGTCGTGCTGCAATATCCCGGCACCACCGGCGCGGTTCGCCCGCTCAACGCCGAGATCGCCGCCGCGCACGCCATCGGCGCGCTCGCGATCGTCGCTGCCGATCCGCTCGCGCTCGCGCTGCTCGCGCCGCCGGGCGGAATGGGCGCGGATGTCGTCGTCGGCTCGGCCCAGCGCTTCGGCGTGCCGATGGGCTTCGGCGGGCCGCATGCCGCGTTCTTCGCCACGCGCGATGCGTTCAAGCGCCACATGCCGGGCCGGCTCGTCGGTGTCAGCCGCGACGCCGCCGGCGCGCCGGCGCTGCGTCTGGCCTTGCAGACGCGCGAGCAGCATATCCGTCGCGAGAAGGCGACCAGCAATATCTGCACGGCACAGGTGCTGCTCGCCAACATGGCGGCGTTCTATGCCGTCTGGCACGGGCCGGAGGGGCTGCACCGCATCGCCGCGCGGGTGCATCTGCAGGCACGCCTGCTGGCGGCGGTGGCGCGCCGTGGCGGCTATCGGCTTCGCCATGACGCATTCTTCGATACCATCGCCATCGACTGCGATGCTGACGACATGCTGGCCCGCGCGCTGCAGTCGGGCTTCAACCTGCGCCGGCTCGATGCTGGAGGCGTGGCGATCGCGCTCGACGAGACCGTTACCAGGGCGGATCTCGAGCGTCTCGCGGCGCTGTTCGGCGGGCGGATCGGGGCGACGCAGGAAGCGCTGCCGGAGGCGCTGATGCGCACCACTTCGCTGCTCGCGGACCCGGTCTTCCATACCCACCGCAGCGAGCACGCCATGCTGCGCTTTCTCGCCCGTCTGCGCGAGAAGGATATCGCGCTCGACCGCAGCATGATCCCGCTCGGCTCCTGCACCATGAAGCTGAACGCGGCGGCCGAGATGATGCCGATTTCCTGGCCCGGCTTCGCCGCCCTGCATCCGTTCGCCCCGCGGGCGCAGACCGAGGGCTTCGCCGAGCTGGTTCGTCGCCTCGGCGAATGGCTCGCTGCGATCACTGGGTTCGCCGCGGTG
>JAJZFF010000202.1 GCA_021805485.1 Pseudomonadota bacterium | reverse complement strand
CGGCCGGTGGTCGCGGTGCTGGCGACCGGCGACGAGATCGCCATGCCGGGGGAGCCGATTCCGCCGGGCGGGATCGTCAGTTCCAATTCGCACGCGCTGGCGGCCTATATCCGCGCGGTGGGCGGCGAGGCGGTGATCCTGCCGGTGGCGCCGGACGACCGCGCCGCGATCGGGGCGGCGGCGGCGGCGGCGGCGCGGGCCGACCTGCTGGTGACGACCGGGGGGGCGAGCGTCGGCGCGCACGACCTGGTGCAGGCGGGCTTGGCCGAGCTTGGGCTCGACGTCGATTTCTGGAAGATCGCGATGCGGCCGGGCAAGCCGCTGATGGCGGGAATGCTGGGCGGCGTGCCGGTGCTGGGGCTGCCGGGGAATCCGGTGTCGGCGCTGGTGTGCGCGGTGCTGTTCCTCGGCCCCGCGATCGCGCGGCTGACCGGGCGGGCGGACGAGGCGCCGCCGACCGAAGCCGCGCGCTGCACCGTGGCGCTGGCGGCGAACGATCACCGGGCCGATCATCTGCGGGCGACGCTGGCGCGGGATGCGGCGGGGGGCTGGAGCGTGACGCCGTTCCCGGTGCAGGATTCGGCGATGCTGAGCCGGCTGGCAAAGGCCGATGCGCTGCTGCTGCGCGCGCCGGATGCGCCGGCCGAGCCGGAAGGCGCGATGGTTCGGGTGATCAGGCTCGATTCATGCGGGATGTGAGCGGTTCCTGATCCGGGAGATCAGGAACCGCTCACAAGCATTTGCGTTATCGGGGAAAGTCAGCCGGCGAGGCCGGCGAGCAGCGCGAAGACGATCACGAACTGGACGGCGTTGACCCAGACCGAGAGCCGGTGGCCGCGCTGGAAATCCACCTGGTTGCCGGCGTCGCGCACCGCGTTGAGGTGCGGCATCCATTCCAGCCAGAGCCAGAGGGTGACGCCGGTGACGATCACCGCCAGCAGCGCGTACCACGGGTTGCCGCGGATCAGCAGGCCGATGGCGGCGAGCGCCGAGGTGACCGTGACGAACAGGTAGTAGCGCGGGAAGGCGGCCCGGATGAACGGGCCGGCCACGTCCGGCGGCAGTTTCGAGAAGACCAGCGGCGTCATCACCGCGCCGAAGAACAGCATGCCGCCGAACAGGGCGGCGAGCGCCATGACCGCGAGGAAGCTGCCCATCGTCGCCTCCTTAGTAGCGGTAGTCGTCGTGTTTGAAGGGGCCGGCGGTCTCGACGCCGATATAGTCGGCCTGGGCCTTGCTCAGCGTGGTGAGCTTGGCGCCGACCTTGGCGAGATGCAGGGCCGCGACCTTCTCGTCGAGATGCTTGGGCAGGACGTAGACCTTGCGCTCGTAGCGGCCGGCGGGGGCGTTCCACAGCTCGATCTGGGCGAGGACCTGGTTGGTGAAGCTCGCCGACATGACGAAGGAGGGATGGCCGGTGGCGTTGCCGAGATTGACCAGGCGGCCCTCGGAGAGGACGATCAGGCGCTTGCCGTCGGGGAAGACGACCTCGTCGACCTGCGGCTTCACGTTCTCCCACTTGTAGTTGCGCAGGCTCTCGATCTGGATCTCGGAGTCGAAGTGGCCGATGTTGCAGACGATGGCGCGGTGCTTCATCGCCCGCATGTGGTCGGCGGTGATGACGTCGATATTGCCGGTGGCGGTGACGAAGATGTCGCCCTTCGGGGCGGCGTCGTCCATGGTGACGACCTCGTAGCCTTCCATCGCCGCCTGGAGGGCGCAGATCGGGTCGATCTCGGTGACCATCACGCGGCAGCCGGCGTTGCGCAGGCTGGCGGCCGAGCCCTTGCCGACATCGCCGAAGCCGGCGACGACGGCGACCTTGCCGGCCATCATCACGTCGGTGCCGCGGCGGATGCCGTCGACCAGGCTTTCGCGGCAGCCGTAGAGATTGTCGAATTTCGACTTGGTGACGCTGTCGTTCACGTTGATGGCGGGGCAGAGCAGCGAGCCGTCGCGCGCCATTTCGCGCAGGCGGTGCACGCCGGTGGTGGTCTCCTCGGAGATGCCGCGGATGTCGGCCAGCATCTCGGGGTATTTGTCGTGCATCAGCTTGGTGAGGTCGCCGCCGTCATCGAGGATCATGTTCGGCGTCCAGCCGTCCGGGCCGCGCACCGTCTGCTCGATGCACCACCAGAACTCCTCCTCGTTCATGCCCTTCCAGGCGAAGACCGGCACGCCGGCCGCGGCGACGCCGGCGGCGGCGTGGTCCTGGGTCGAGAAGATGTTGCAGGAGGACCAGCGGACGGTGGCGCCGAGCTCGATCAGGGTCTCGATCAGCACCGCGGTCTGGATCGTCATGTGCAGGCAGCCGGCGATGCGGGCGCCCTTGAGCGGCTTCGAGGCGCCGAATTCGCTGCGCAGCGCCATCAGGCCCGGCATCTCGGTTTCGGCCATCGAGATTTCCTTGCGGCCCCAGTCGGCAAGGGCGATGTCGCGGACCTTGTAATCCGTGGGCTGGCTGGCGTCGGGCATCGGGGTGTCTCCGTCTGAATTCCGGTCGGGATATAGGGGGTGGGCGGTTGTTTGCAAAACGTTTCGGCGGCGCGGGCTAGACGGCGGCGCCGAGGATTCGGGCGCCGATCGCGATCAGCAGCGTGCCGACGGTGCGCTCGATCCACAGCCCGGCGCGGCGATAGGCGCGCTGGATGCGGGCGCGGGAGAACAGCAGGGTGACCAGGGAATACCAGGTGACTTCCTGCAGGCCGACGATCGCGATCGCCGCGGCGCTGAGCCAGAGCGGGGTGTGGGCGGGCAGCAGGGCGACGAAGATGCTGGTGAAGAAGATCACGATCTTCGGGTTGCCGAGATTGAGCGCCGCACCGGTGGCGACGGCGCGCAGGAAGCCGAAGCTGCCGGAAGGGCCGGCGAGGTCGAGTTCCGGGGGCGGCGCGCGCCAGGCGCTGACGCCGATCCAGACCAGGTAGAGGCCGCCGGCGATCTGGATCGCCTCGTAGAGCGGGGCGAAGCGGGCCATGATCAGGGCGACGCCGAAGCAGGCGGCGGCGGCCCAGGTGGTGGCGGCGATGGCGACGCCGAGGCTGAGGCCGAAGCCGGCCGCCCTGCCGCGCCCCGCCGCCGCCCGGCTGACCAGCAGGAAGGCCGGGCCGGGGCTGACCATGCCGATGAAATTGGCGAACGCCAGTTCGGCCAGCGGCAGCGCGTAGGGCGACATGGTCAGGTGTTCATGGCCTCGAAGAAGTCGTTGTTGGTCTTGCTGTATTTGAGCTTGTCGAGCAGGAAGTCCATGGCTTCGCCCGGGCCCATCGGGTTGAGGATGCGGCGCAGCACCCACATTTTCGACAGGGTCGCGCGCTCGACCAGCAGCTCTTCCTTGCGGGTGCCCGACTTGGTGATGTCGATCGCCGGGAAGGTGCGCTTGTCGGAGAGCTTGCGGTCGAGGATGAGCTCGGAGTTGCCGGTGCCCTTGAACTCCTCGAAGATCACCTCGTCCATGCGGCTGCCGGTGTCGATCAGCGCGGTGGCGATGATGGTGAGCGAGCCGCCTTCCTCGATGTTGCGCGCGGCGCCGAAGAAGCGCTTCGGCTTCTGCAGGGCGTTGGCGTCGACGCCGCCGGTGAGCACCTTGCCCGAGGAGGGGACGACCGCGTTGTAGGCGCGGGCGAGGCGGGTGATCGAGTCGAGCAGGATCACCACGTCGCGCTTGTGCTCGACGAGGCGCTTGGCCTTTTCCAGCACCATCTCGGTGACCTGGACGTGGCGGGTGGCCGGCTCGTCGAAGGTGGAGGCGACGACCTCGCCCTTCACGGTGCGGGCCATGTCGGTCACTTCCTCGGGGCGCTCGTCGATCAGCAGGACGATGAGGAAGGCCTCGGGGTGGTTGGCCGAGATCGAGGTGGCGATGCTCTGCAGCATCACCGTCTTGCCGGTGCGCGGCGGGGCGACGATGAGGGCGCGCTGGCCCTTGCCGATCGGGGCGATGAGATCCATCACCCGGGCCGTGTAGTCCTTCTGCTGGCCCTTGGGCGGCGGCGGCGCGTCCTCGATCTCCATCTGCAGGCGCTGGTTGGGATAGAGCGGGGTGAGGTTGTCGAAATTGATGCGGTGGCGCACCGCGTCCGGCGCCTCGAAATTGATCGTGTCGACCTTCTGCAGCGAGAAATAGCGCTCGCCTTCCTTGGGCGCGCGGATCTCGCCGGCGACGGTGTCGCCGGTGCGCAGGCCGAAGCGGCGGATCTGCGCGGGGGAGACGTAGATGTCGTCCGGGCCGGGGAGGTAGTTGCTCTGCGGGCTGCGCAGGAAGCCGAACCCGTCGGGCAGGGTTTCCAGCGTGCCGTCGCCATGGATCGCCTGGTCGTTCTCGGCATAGGCCTTGAGAATGGCGAACATCATGTCCTGCTTGCGCAGCGACGACGCGTTTTCGACCTGAAGCTCCTCGGCGAGGTTGAGCAGGTCGGTGGGGGATTTGGCCTTCAGTTCGGCGAGCTTCATGGGGAATCCGGGACAGGATGAGCCCGTTCGGAAAAATGGACGGGCGGGTTCGGAGAATTGTGGAGGAGCCCATTGCGGGCCGGAAGCGGCGGGCGTGTCTGTCCCGCTCTCCGATCAGATGGCGCAACTGGGGCGCGAGGTCAAGATTGCTCGATGTGACAGGGTGAGGGGGCGCGCGGGTTTACAAGCGGGGTTTCGGGTGCAAATCGGGGGCGGGACACGACAGAGTCGGGATTTGGACTGATGGCATCGCAATCGGTGGCGGGAATCGGCGGCAGGGCGGCGGCGCGCGCGACGCGGGCGGCGAGTGCGGAAAGCCGGCGGATGGTCGCGATCTGGCTGTTCGTCAGCTTCGCGCTGATCGTCGAGATGTTCGGGATCGGCGCCTATGTGCAGAACATGAACGCCGGCCTGTCGATCATGACGTGGCAGCCGGTCTCGGGCGTGATCCCGCCGCTGACCCATGCGGCGTGGGAGCGGATGTTCGCGCTCTACAAGACGATCCCGCAATACAAGGAGCTCAATCGCGGCATGGACCTCGCCGGGTTCAAGGCGATCTTCTGGCCGGAATGGATCCACCGGATGTGGGGGCGGCTGCTCGGCTTCGATTTCGGCGTGCCGCTGGCCTGGTTCCTCTGGACCGGGCGGATCGAGCGGCGGCTGCGGCCCTGGCTGGTGACGCTGTTCGTCCTGGGCGGGGTGCAGGGGCTGATCGGCTGGT
>JAJZFF010000544.1 GCA_021805485.1 Pseudomonadota bacterium | reverse complement strand
CATCGACCGGTTCATCGACCGTGACACCGCTGCTCAGCGCCAATGTGCTGAGCACGTCGCCGCAGCCCAATGCCCCGGTTCAGGTCGGCGTGCTGTCGAACGGGCAGGTGGTTCAGCTCAAGGTGGGCTCGCTCAACACGGCGACGCTGCCGGTGGCCTCGACGCTGCTGGCGACGGCGAACCAGAGCCTGGGCGGCGCCGTCGGCGGCGGGGTGGACACGCTGGCCAATGGCGCCGGCAACGTGCCTGTGCTGGGCGGGGCGGTGAACGGCGCGCTGGTGACGGCGAGCAACGCGATCGGCGGCACGAGCACGCCGGGCGGCACGTCGCTTGGCCAGACGCTGACGAACCTGACGGGTTCGGTATCGGGCGCGCTCGGCACCGGTGCGGCGACGCTGACCGGCGCCACCGGCACGGCGGTCGGCTCGCTGCCCTCGACCTCGCCGCTGGGCGGCTTGACCGGCTCCGGCCTTGGCACGGTGACCGGCGTGGTCGGCCAGGTGATCAACACGGCGACCAGCGCCCTGCCGGTCGGCGGCTCGACCACCGGCGCCACCGGCGCGCTCGCGCCGATCACCGGCACGCTCGCCACGGCCACCAGCACCCTGCCCACGGGCGGTTCGACGACCGGCACGACCACCCTGTTGGCACCGGTGACCGGCGCGGTAACGGCGGTGACGGGCACGCTCTCCAGCGCCACGGGAACCACGGGCAGCACGAGCCCGCTTGCGCCCGTGACCGGCCTTCTGCCCGGTTTGACAAGCAAGCTGTAAGACCGCGTGAAGGGCGGCGCCGTCAGCGTCGCCGCCCCGTCCGGCTTCGTCATGCCGGCGCCATTCCTGAAGCCCAGCCTCTAGATCTCTCCGCGCCGGCGCATGCCTCTGCCGAGCGCGGCTGGCTGCGGCGATTCGCAGGTGATCCTCCGCGTCGTGGCAGCGTGCCGGCCCGCAAATGTGCCGCGACTGGCACTGGTCCCGCAGTGCTCGGGGCAATCGTCATAAATTGATCAAAATCCCAAAAACAGGATTAATTCGCCTAAACTATCCAAAAAATAACTTGCATCAGGGCAAAACTATCGTTTACGTCAACGTGCTCTCCAAAACATAAACAGGAGCGTCCAGCCCATGCAAGCCACAGCAAGATCGCTTTCGATCACCGCCATCGCCGTCGTCTTCACCGCCCTGATGACTCTGGGCGGGTGGCATTATTTCATTGCCGCGGCGATCATCACCGCCGTCTTCGTCGGTCTCGACCTCGTCGGCGGCATGGAACTTTCCGATCCGGTCTATCGCAACCCGACGCAGATGAACCTCCAGCTCTATCTCGTCCTGCCGCTGATGGTGGTCTACCTCGTCTTCTACGCCTGGTTCCTTGGCGGCTATCTCGGCATCCGCGGCGACACGCTGGGGCTCGGCCACGCCTATGCGGCGCTGACCGGCGTCGATCTGCTCGCCGCCCGCGCGCATGTCACCCTGATCGAGCTCGTCGTCGGCGCCTATGCGCTCGGCACGATCTGGGCGGGATTCGGCACCGTGGTCGGCCACGAACTCACGCACCGCACATGGAGCCGGCCGGCCATGCTGGTCGGCCGCTGGCTGCTGGCGCTCACCTCGGATGCGAGCTTCTCGATCGAGCATGTCTACGGACACCACGCCAATCTCGGCACGCCGAAGGACCCGGCCACCGCCTATCGCGGCGAATCCGTCTATCACTTCATCGTCCGCTCCACCCTCGGGCAGATCGCCGGCGCCTGGCACATCGAGGCGGCGCGGCTGAAGCGCCTCGGCCGACCGGTCTGGAGCCCGCGCAACCGCATGTTCACCGGCTGGCTGATGACCCTCGCCTATGCCGGGCTTTTCCTCCTCTTCGCCGGCTGGGTCGGCGTCGCCGTCTTCTTCGCGACATCGCTGTTCGGCAAAAGCTATCTCGAGGCGGTCAACTACATCGAGCATTACGGCATCGTCCGCGTGCCGGGCGCGCCGATCGAACCGCGGCATTCGTGGAACTGCAACCACCGCGTCTCGTCCTGGCTGCTGTTCAACCTCACCCGCCACTCGCATCACCACGCCATGGGCGACAAGCCCTATTGGGAACTCCGCTCCTATCCGGACGCGCCGATGATGCCGTTCGGCTACCTGACGATGATCTATCTCGCGCTGGCGCCCTCGGTGTTCCGGCGCATCGTCCACCCGCTGGTGCTCGACTGGGACCGCCGCTACGCGATCCCCGCCGAATTCCCGCTGATCGAGGCGGCGAATGCCCGCAGCGGCGTGCCCGAGTTTGCCGCCTCGCGCGCGCATCTCGCCACCCTGGCCGCGGCGGAGTAACCGATGGGGCTGCTCGACCGTCTCTTCGGCGGCAGGCAGGGCGCGGCGAGCGTCCGCGTCCTGCCCGCGGATCTCAGCTTCGACGTGCCGCCGAAGCAGACCATCCTGCAGGCCGCGCTCGACCAGGGCATCGCCTATCCGCACAGCTGCCGTGTGGGCTCCTGCGGCACCTGCAAGACCCGGCTGGTCGAGGGCGAGGTGCGCGAACTCACCGACAAATCCTACCTCCTGACCGACGAGGAGATGCGCGCCGGCGTCATCCTCGCCTGCCAGTCGGTGCCGAAGGGCCCGGTCGTTCTCGAGAACGACCGCCTTTCCCTCGGCGGCCCCCGGCATGACGTGATCGCCGCCCGCGCCAGCATCGCAGCACTCGACCGCATGACGCCGGACATCATGCGCCTGTCCGTGACGCTCGATGCCCCGCTCGGCTACACCGCCGGCCAGTATGCCGAACTCGCCCGACCCGGCGACGAGGCGCGGCAGTTCTCCTTCATCGACCCGCCCTCCGGCCCGGCGGCGACCACCGCCCGCTTCTTCATCCGCCACGTCCCCGGCGGCGCCTTCACCTCCTGGCTGTTCGAGGCGGCACGCCCCGGCGACACGCTCGACCTGCGCGGCCCGTTCGGCGATTTCTGGCTCCGCCCCGGCACCGCCCCCATCGTCGCCATCGCCGGCGGGTCGGGGCTCGGCCCGGTCAAGGCGGTGCTCGAACAGGCGCGGGCCGACCGCGTGCCGCGCGACGCGATCCTGATTTTCGGCGTCCGCACCAGGGCCGATCTCTACGCGCTCGACGAGATTTCGCTTCTCACCCGCAGCTGGATTTCCCGTTTCACCTTCGTGCCGGTCCTCTCGGCCGAGCCGGCGGGCTCTGACTGGTCCGGCGCGCGGGGTTTCGTGCACGAGCATCTCGCCGCGCTCGGCGTGGCACTCGCCGGCCATCAGGCCTATCTCTGCGGTCCGCCCGTGATGATCGACGCCGCACTGCCGGTGCTGCGCGCGGCGGGCATCGCGGCGGCCGACATTCACTACGACGCCTTCACCGACCGCTCGACCGGCGCGATCGCCGCCGCCTGAGCGACGGCGGCCCGGAAAGGGAGATTGACGACATGGACTTGATCACTGCCCTCTGGTGGCTCGCCGGCATCGCCGGCGCCGGCGCCCTCATTGCCGCGCGCCGCCCCGCGCGGCTGTTTCTTGCCGGCCTCCTGGCCTGGCTGGTCATCGGCTGGCTGACCGGCGCCGCCGGCTGGATCGCGAGCATCATCCTGCTGGTCGTCATCGGCGCGCCGGCGGCCCTGCTGTCGGCGACCGGCACCCGCGAGCGCCTGCTCAGCCGCCGCCTGCTGCCCGTCTTCCGCCGCATCATGCCGAAGATGAGCGAGACCGAGCGCAGCGCCATCGAGGCCGGCTCCGTCTGGTGGGACGCCGAGCTCTTCGCCGGCCGCCCCGACTGGTCGAAGCTGCTCGCCACCCCGAAGCCGGTGCTCAGCCCCGAGGAGCAATCCTTCCTCGATAACGAGACCGAGCGCCTCTGCGACCTCGCCAATGACTGGGACAGCACCCAGATCTGGCAGGACATGCCGCCCGCCGCCTGGGACTATGCCAAGGAAGCCGGCTTCCTCGGCATGATCATCCCCCGATCGTATGGCGGCAAGGGCTTCTCGGCACTCGCGCATTCCGCGGTGGTCACCAAGCTCGCCACCCGCTGCTCGGCCGCGGCGGTCTCGGTCATGGTCCCCAACTCCCTCGGCCCGGCCGAACTTCTCCTCCATTACGGCACCGAGGAGCAGAAGAACCACTATCTCCCGCGCCTCGCCCGCGGCGAGGACGTGCCCTGCTTCGCCCTCACCAACCCCTATGCCGGCTCCGACGCCGCCTCGATCACCGACACGGGCATCGTCGTCCGCCGCATGTGGGAAGGCCGCGAGACCCTCGGCTTCCTGGTCTCCTGCGACAAGCGCTACATCACCCTCGCCCCGGTCGCGACCGTGGTCGGCCTCGCCTTCCGCGTCCGCGATCCCGAAGGCCTGCTCGGCGACAATCCCGAGCCCGGCATCACCTGCGCGCTGATCCCGCGCGCGCATCCCGGCCTCGAGATCGGCCGTCGCCACTGGCCGCTCAACGCCGTCTTCCAGAACGGCCCGATCCGCGCGCAGGACATGTTCGTCCCGGTCGACATGGTCATCGGCGGCCAGGCCCAGGTCGGCAGGGGCTGGCGCATGCTGATGGAATGCCTCGCCGCCGGCCGCGCCATCTCGCTGCCCTCCTCGGCCACCGGCGCGGCCAAGATCGCCACCAACGGCACCAGCGCCTATGCCGCCATCCGCCGCCAGTTCAACATGCCGGTCGGCCGGTTCGAGGCGATCGAGGAGCCGATGGGCCGCATGGGCGGCCACCTCTACGCCATGGACGCCACCCGCAAGCTCTCCGCCGTCGCCATCGATATCGGCGAGAAGCCCTCGGTCATCTCCGCCATCGCCAAATACCACATGACCGAACGCGGCCGCATGGTGGTGGCCGATGCGATGGACATCGCCGGCGGCAAGGCCATCTGCATGGGCCCCGGCAACTTCCTCGCCCGCGCCTGGCAGCAGATCCCGATCGCGATCACGGTCGAGGGCGCGAACATCATGACCCGCAGCCTGATCATCTTCGGCCAGGGCGCGATCCGCTGCCATCCCTACATCCTCAGGCTGATGCACGCCGGCGCCGAGAGCGACGGCCGCAAGGCGCTGCGCGACTTCGACCGCGCCTTCTTCGGCTACATGGGCTTCGTCGCCAGCAACGCGCTGCGCGCCGGCCTCGCCGGTCTTGGCGTTCGCCGCCGCGCGCCGAAAGGTGCGGCGCCC
>JAJZFF010000615.1 GCA_021805485.1 Pseudomonadota bacterium | reverse complement strand
GGAATCTGGCTATAGGTCACTTCGGCTCCTCGCTTGCGCCACCAACCTTAGCGCCTGCATCCCGGAGCCGGAAGGAGCGTCGATGGCCGAACAGCAAAATCCGCGGACGGAAGCCCCAAACCTTCCCGATCCCGCCGCTTTTTCCCGCACCATGTCCGATATCGCGGCACGATCGCAGCGCATCGTGGCCGAATGGCTGCAACGCCAGCACGAGGCCGATGTCGCGATCGATCCGCTCAACATCGGCAGCGCGTTCATGGAGATGATGGCCCGGCTGATGGCCAATCCCGCGTCGCTGATCGAGGCGCAGATCGGCTTCTGGCAAGACTACGTTACGCTCTGGCAGCACTCCACCCGCCGCATCATGGGGATCGAGACCCAGCCTGTGGTGCCGCCGGACCCGCGCGACAAGCGCTTCCAGCACGAGGAATGGAAGGAAAACGAGATCTTCGACTTCATCCGCCAGAGCTACCTGCTCTCGGCGCGCTTCGTGCAGGATGTGGTCCGCCGCGTCGACGGGCTCGATCCGAAGACGGCGCAGAAGGTCGATTTCTACGCCCGCCAGTTCGTCGACGCGATGAGCCCCTCGAACTTCGCCCTCACCAACCCGCAGGTCCTGCGCAAGACTGCCGAGACTGGCGGCGAAAACCTGCTGCGCGGCCTGTCGAACCTGCTGCGCGACCTCGAGGCCGGGCGCGGCCAGCTTCACATCCGCATGACCGACGCCGAGGCGTTCAGCGTCGGCGGCAACATCGCGGTGACGCCCGGCAAGGTCGTTTACCGCAACGAGCTGATGGAACTGATCCAGTACACCCCGGTAACCGAAACGGTGCAGAAGACGCCGCTGGTCATCTTCCCGCCCTGGATCAACAAGTTCTACATTCTCGACCTTCGGCCGAAGAACAGCTTCATCCGCTGGGCCGTAGAGCAGGGGCACACCGTCTTCGTCGCGAGCTGGGTGAACCCGGACGAGAGCCTCGCCGAGAAGGACTTCTCCGACTACATGCAACTCGGCGTGTTCGCGGCCCTCGACGCGATCGAGCAGGCCACCGGCGAGCGCCAGGTGAACGCGATCGGCTACTGCCTCGGCGGCACGCTGCTCGCCGCGACCCTCGCGGTGATGGCCCGCCGGCGCGACAGCCGGATCAAATCCGCGACCTTCCTCGTCACGCTGACGGATTTCGCCGATGTCGGCGAACTCGGCGTGTTCATCGACGAGGAGCAGCTCGCCGCGCTGGAAGACCGGATGAACAGGCGCGGCTATCTCGAAGGCTCGGCGATGGCGACCACCTTCAACATGCTCCGCTCGAACGACCTGATCTGGAGCTTCGTGGTCAACAACTACCTGCTCGGCAACGAAACCTTCCCCTTCGACCTGCTCTACTGGAATTCCGATTCCACCCGTATGCCGGCGGCGATGCACTCATTCTATCTTCGCAACATGTATCAGAAGAACCTGCTGAGCCAGAAGGACGCCATCACGCTCGACGGCACGCCGGTCGATCTCCGGCGGATCAAGGTGCCGGTCTATTTCCTCTCCTGCCGCGAGGACCACATCGCCCCCTGGGCCAGCACCTACCGCGCGACGCAGCTGATGGCCGGGCCGAAGCGGTTCGTCCTCGCCGCCTCCGGCCACATCGCCGGCGTGATCAACCCGCCGGGCGGCGGCAAATACAATCATTTCGTCAACGCCACCCTGCCGGCGAACGCCGAGGAGTGGTTCGCCGGTGCGACCGAGGTGGCCGGCTCCTGGTGGCCGGACTGGCAGCGTTGGATCGTGGCGCAGGGCAGCGGCGAGGTTCCCGCCCGCGCTCCCGGCGGGGGCGATCTTCCCGCGCTCGCAGATGCGCCCGGCGACTACGTGAAAGTCCGATCTGCTTGAACCAGCCGGAGTCGGCCAGCAGCATCGCGATGGTGCTGCCCGCCAGCGAAGCCTTTGCCCCCGGCCGAGCCGGCGCGATCGCCTTGGTCGTCCGGCGTCTCGCGGCCACCACCGGCGCCACGGTGATTGGTGCCTCCTCCCCGGGGCCGAACTTTGCCGGCATCCCCTTCAACCCGGTCGGTCTCCGCTCGCCGCTCGCCTACAATGCCGGCGTGCTGCGTCGGCTACGACAGCTGCGCCCGGCGAGCATCGACATCCACCAGCAGCCGCGCCTCGCCCGGCTTGCCGCGCGCCTGCTGCCCGGCAGCCGGGTGATGCTGTTCCTGCACAACGAACCGACGACGATGCGCGGCCTCACCAGCCCGGCAGCGCGGGCGGGCACGCTGCGCCGCCTGCACGCCGTGGTCTGCGTCTCCGATCATCTGCGCGCCCGCTACGCGACCGGCCTTGCCGACACCGCCCGCCTCGTCACGCTGCACAACCCGCTCACCCTCGCCGAACTGCCAGCGCCTCCCAATACGCGGCGGCGCGAAATCCTGTTCGCCGGCCGCATCGTCGAGGGCAAGGGCATCGCCGATTTCATCGCCGCCAGCGCCGCTGCCCTGCCGCGCCTGCCCGGCTGGTCGGCCCGCATCATCGGCGGCGACCGCTTCGGGCCGGACAGTCCGGAAACCCCGTTCGTGCGCGAGATGCGGGCCCGCGCCGGCGCCGCCGGCATCGCCTGGGACGGCTACCGGCCGCACGACGAGGTTCTGGCGGCGATGGCCGGCGCCGCGATCGTCGCGGTGCCGAGCCGCTGGCCCGAACCCTTCGGCCTGACCGCGCTGGAGCGTCGCGGTGCCGAGCCGCTGGCCCGAACCCTTCGGCCTGACCGCGCTGGAGGCGATGGCGGCCGGCGCCGCACTGGTCGCGACACGGGCGGGCGGCCTGCCGGAAGTGGTGGGCGAGGCCGGGCTGCTGGTGCCGCCCGGCGACGCCGCCGCGCTGGAAGCCGCCTTCCTGCGTCTGGCCGGCGACGACGCGGCCCGCGACCGCCTCGCCGCCGCCGGCCGCGCCCGCGCGCAACTGTTCGACACGCCCGTCATCGCCGCCCGCCTGCAGCGGTTGCGCGACGCCGAAACGCCGGTATGAGCGGGGCATGACCATGCAACGCGCCGCCCTCATCGCCGCCCTGATCCTGCCGTTTGGCCTGCTTTACGCCCGCGCCGGCGCCGAATTGGCGATGGGCGCGGTCGATATCCTTTTCCTCGTCCACGCCGCCCGCACCGGCGACTGGCGCTGGGCGCGGCAGCCCTGGTTCGTGTTCGGCTGCCTCTGGTGGATCGCAGTGATGATCTGCTCGACGCCGATCCCCGCCCTCGGCCTCGGGCGCCCGCACCGGCGACTGGCGCTGGGCGCGGCAGCCCTGGTTCGTGTTCGGCTGCCTCTGGTGGATCGCGGTGATGATCTGCTCGACGCCGATCCCCGCCCTCGGCCTCGGGCCGGGCGGCTGGAAATCCTTCACCCAGGCGCTGGTGCTGATCCGCCTGCTGGTGCTCGCCGCCGCCCTCGGCCACTGGGTGCTCGATACACCGGCCGCGCGCACCCGGTTCTGGCTCGCCCTTGCCGCCTGCGAAGCCTGGATCCTGCTGCAAAGCTGGCAGCAGGAGATTTTCGGCGTGAACATCTTCGGCGACCACCGCTGGGGCGACGGCGCGCTCACCGGCCCGTTCTGGGCGCCGCGCGCCGGCCCGCCGTTCAGCCACCTGCTGTTTCTCACCGCCCTGCCCGTCATCGCGGCGCTGATCGCGCGGCGGGGCACCGCGCCGAAACTCGCGGCGGCCGCCGTCGGCGGGCTCGGCTTCGCGACAACGCTGGTGATCGGCCAGCGCATGCCCTTCGCGCTGGCGCTGCTGGGCCTCGCCGTCACCGCCCTCGCCTTCCGGCCGATCCGCCTGCCGGCGATCGGCCTCGGCGTGCTGATCGTGCTCGCGATTCCGGCGCTGAAACTGGTCTCGCCGCCCAGTTTCGACAAGCTGGTGCTGGAGACCGGCCGCCAGGTCAGCCATTTCGCGAAAAGCCCCTATGGCGAGCTCTACACGCGGGCAACGGTGATGATCGAGCACGCCCCCTTGCGCGGCTACGGCTTCAACGGCTTCCGCGATTTCTGCCCCGAGCCGCGGTTCGATCGCGGCCTCCCCGCGCTCGGCATCGGCCCGACCAGCCTGAAGCGCGGCGCCTGCAACATCCATCCGCACAATTTCTATCTCCAGGCCGCCCTCGATGGCGGGCTGGTCGGCCTCGTGCTGTTCGCCGCGATGAACGCGGCCTGGCTGCTGGCACTCGGCCGCGGAATCATGCGCCGGCCGATCGCACTCGGCGCCTTCATCGGCGTGCTGACCTATGCCTGGCCGCTCGCCTCGACCGACAATTTCGCCGTGCTGCCGATGGCGGGCTGGCTGTTCGTCATGCTCGGCCTCGGCCTCGCCCTGCCGCGCTCTGGTCCGCCCGAGCCCGCCTGCCTATATCCCGAAGCAACGACACGCCCCACCACGACAGGATCTCCCGCATGAGCGATCTCGTTCCCGTCACCGTCCTCACCGGCTTTCTCGGTGCGGGCAAGACCACCCTGCTCAACCGCATCCTCACCGAGGACCACGGCCGCAAATACGCGGTCGTGATCAACGAGTTCGGCGAGCGCGGCGTCGACAACGACCTCGTCGTCGATACCGACGAGGAAGTCTTCGAGATGAACAACGGCTGCATCTGCTGCACCGTGCGCGGCGACCTGATCCGCATCATCGGCGGGCTGATGAAGCGCCGCAACCGCTTCGATGGCATCATCGTCGAGACCACCGGCCTCGCCAACCCTGCCCCCGTCGCGCAGACCTTCTTCGTCGACGAGGACGTGAAGGCAAAGACGAGGCTCGACGCGATCGTCACCGTGGTCGACGCGAAGAACCTGCCCGCCCGCCTCGCCGACGCGCCGGAAGCCGAGGACCAGATCGCCTTCGCCGACGTCATCGTGCTCAACAAGCTCGACCTCGTCACCCCGGAGGAACTCGCCGATGTCGAGGCGCGGATCCGCACGATCAACCGCTTCGCGCAGATCCACCACACGACCCGCGCCGACGTGCCGGCCGACCGCCTGCTCGGCATCAACGCCTTCAGCCTCGACCGCGTGCTGCAATCCGTGCCGGATTTCCTCGAGGAGGATTCCCACACCCATGACGAGCACATGAGCAGCATCAGCCTGTCGGTGAAGAAGCCGCTCGACCCCGAGCTGTTCAACGCCTGGATCGGCGGCATCCTCGCCACCCAGGG
>JAJZFF010000408.1 GCA_021805485.1 Pseudomonadota bacterium | reverse complement strand
GAGGGGCCGCTACAGCGCGTCGATCCGGCTTTCCGGTCTCGATGAGCCGCGGGAAGCGACGCTGTCCGGCACGATCGAGGGGGCGCTGGGGGGCGGTGCCGGCAGCGGCCGGGTGCGGCTCCTGCCCGAGGGCGCGGGCGGCACGCGGATCGAATACGAGTACGAGGTGCGGATCGGCGGCCGGGTCGCCGCGGCGGGGGACCGGCTGCTGGCGGGGGCGAGCCGGGTCGTCATCGGCGCCTTCTTCGAGGCGCTGGCGCGCCGCGCCGGCGGGGCGCCCACGCGGCCGGGCTTCTGGAAACGGCTGCTGCGCATGCTGGGAGCTGGCCGATGAAGCCCGCGCCGTTCGCCTATTGCCGCGCGGGGACGCTGGATGAGGCGCTGGACGCGCTGCGGACCCATGGGGCCGATGCGCGGGTGCTGGCCGGAGGACAGTCGCTGGTCGCGATGCTGAACATGCGGCTGGCCCGGCCGCAGGTTCTGGTCGACATCATGCGGATCGGCGCGCTGGCCGAGGTGCGCCACGCGGGCGGGCAGCTTCGGATCGGCGCCGGGGTGCGGCAGGCGGCGCTGCTGGCGCGGCCCGGGCTTGCCGGCGAGGCGCCGCTGCTCGGTCTCGCGCTTCCCTGGGTCGGCCATTACCAGACGCGCGCGCGCGGCACCGTTTGCGGCTCGGTCGCCCATGCCGATCCGAGCGCCGAAATTCCGCTCTGCCTGCTGGCCCTCGACGGCGCGGTGCATCTTCGCAGCGCGGCGGGCGCGCGCGTGATCGGCGCCGCCGACTTCTTCCTCGGCACGATGCAGACCGCACGGCGTGACGACGAGCTGATCGAGGCGGTCAGCCTGCCGGATGCCTTGTCCGGGCGGCGCTGCGGCTTTGCCGAAATCGGCCGCCGGCATGGCGATTTCGCCATCGTCGCGGCGGCGGCGGTGGCGACGGCGGACGGTGTGCGCCTCGCGATCGGCGGCGTCGCCGACCGGCCGGTGCTGCGCCTGCTGCCCCGCATCGGCGGCACGGCGCTCGACGACGCCCTGAACGACATCGCGTGGTCGCTCGATGCGAGGGCGGATTTCCACGCCGACGCGCGCTACCGGCGCGACCTGGTCCGCCATCTCGGCCGACAGGTCATCGGGGAGGCCCTGGCATGACGATCCTGACCGCCGACGAACGTCACGAGATCCGCTTCACCCTGAACGGGCGCGAGGTGGTCGCCGCCGCGTCGCCGCGCACCTCGCTCGCCGACCTGCTGCGGCACGGATTGGGGGCGACCGGAACGCATGTCGGCTGCGAGCACGGCGTCTGCGGCGCCTGCACGGTGCAGATCGACGGCGCGCCGGCGCGGGCCTGCCTGACCCTTGCGCTGCAGGTCGAGGGCTGCGCGGTGCGGACGGTGGAAGGCCTGGCGCCGCGGGCGGGACGGCTCGGCGTGCTGCAGGAGGCGTTCCGCCGCCATCATGCGCTGCAATGCGGGTTTTGCACCGCCGGCATCCTGATGTCGCTCGATGCCTTCCTGCGCGCCGCGCCCGACCCGACGCCGGAGGCCGTGCGGGAGGTCGTCGGCGGCCATCTCTGCCGCTGCACCGGCTATGCGCCGATCGTCGCGGCGGCGCTCGATGCGGCCGCATCCCTGCGCGGCGCGCCGGGGGAGGGCGGCGATGTTTGATCTCGCCACGAGCTTCCGCGCGAGTGCGGCCCGCGACCCCTCGGCGATCGCCATCGTCGATGAGGGCGTCCGCCTCTCCTATCGGGACTGGCTCTCCAGGATCGAGGCGGTGGCGCGCGGCCTCGCGGCGCTGGGCTTGCGGCCGGGGGAGCGGATCGTCACGGCGCTGCAGAACCGCTGGGAGGCGGCGACGCTGCATTGGGCCTGCCAGTTCGCCGGGCTGGTGATCACCCCGGTCAACTGGCGGATGACCGGCGACGAACTCGGCTTCGTGGTGGAGAATGCCGGCGCGCGGGCGCTGGTCACCGAGCCGGTGTCGCACGCGGCCGGTGACGCGGTGGACGCCGCCGGCCTGCTCCGGATCGGCGTGGATAACGCCGCATCGGCCGGGATCGGCTTCCGCGATCTCGCCGGCGATGGCGCGCTGCCGGACGTCTCCGCGGACGCGCTGTCGCTGATGCTCTACACCTCCGGCACGACCGGGCAGCCCAAGGGCGTTCCGCGCCGCCACCGCACCGAGCGCGCCGCGGCGATCGCCCATGTCGCGCAGAACCTCTACCGCGCCGGCGAACGCACCCTGGGCGTGATGCCGCTCTATCACACCATGGGCGTGCGCTCGCTGCTCGCCATGTCGCTCATCGGCGGCTGCTTCGTCTGCCTGCCGCGGTTCGATCCGGCGCGCGCGCTCGGCCTGATCGAGCGGGAGCGGATCACCAATCTCTACCTGGTGCCGACGCTGTATCACGACCTGCTGAACCATCCGGCCTTTGCCGCGCACGACGTGTCCTCGGTCCGCAAGCTCGGCTTCGCCGGCGCCTCGATGACCGACGGGCTGCTGCGGGCGCTCGACGGCGCATTCCGTCCGGACCTGTTCGTCAACCATTACGGCTCGTCGGAGATCTACACCTTCGCGATCGACCAGGATGCCGTGCGCAAGCCCGGTTCGGCGGGGCGGGCCGGGATCAACCAGCGTCTGCGCGTCGTGCGGATCGGCCCCGGCGATCCGGACGCGCAGGTCGCCCAGGGGCAGGAGGGCGAGATCATCGCCGATGCCGCGAGCGACGAGGCGTTCGAGGGCTACTGGCGGCGGCCGGACGCCGACGCGCGCGCCTTCCGCGGCGGCTGGTATTTCACCGGCGACACCGGATATCTCGACGCGGAGGGCGACCTCTTCGTCACCGGCCGGGTCGATGACATGATCATCACCGGCGGGGAGAACGTGTCGCCCGTCGAGATCGAGAGCTGCCTGTCGCTGCATCCCGCGGTGTCCGAGGTCGCGGTCGCCGGGCTGGCGGACGAGCGCTGGGGCCGGATCGTCGCGGCCTTCGTGAAATGCCGCGCCCCGGTGGCCGCGGAAACGCTCGATGCGCATTGCATCGCCTCGGGCCTCGCGCGGTTCAAGCGCCCCCGGCGCTATGTCTTCGTGACGGAGCTGCCGAAATCGCCCGTCGGCAAGCTGCTGCGGCGCAAGCTGGTCGCCGGCGACTACGCCCTCGATCCATCGTGCCTCTCCGGGCCATCCACCTCCAGGGAACCGAATCCATGACCGACCAGCCTGATCCCCGCCTCGCCCGCCTCGACGGTTTCCGCGTCGAGATCGACGCCGACCGCGCGCGCGCGGACATCGTCCTCGCCCGGCCGCCGATGAACACGATCTCGATGCCGCAGCGCGACCAGTTGCGCCACGCCTTCGAAGCCCTCGACGAGGACGGGCGGGTGAGGGTCATCGTGCTGCGGGCGGATGGCGAGCATTTTTCCTCGGGCGGCTATATCCGCGGCTTTCTCGAGGCATCGCCCGAGCATGTCTCGAAACTGGCATGGAACATCGCCGCGCCGGCGCGCTGCTCGAAGCCGGTGATCGCCGCGAACCGCGGCTACACCTTCGGCGTCGGCTTCGAGATCTCGCTGGCCTGCGATTTCCGCATCGTCTCCGAGACCTGCCAATACGCGCTTCCCGAGCAGAAGCTCGGCCAGATCCCCGGTTCCGGCGGCTCGGCGCGCCTGCAGAAGATCGTGGGGATCACCCGGACGAAGGACATCGTCATGCGGTCACGGCGCATCTCCGCCCGCCAGGCGCTGGACTGGGGCATCGCCACCGAATGCGTGCCCGATGATCGCCTCGAGGCCGCCGTCGACGCGCTGGTGGACGAGCTTCGCGCCTTCGCCCCGCTGGCGCAGCGAACCGCGAAGCGGCTGCTGAACGAGACGGAGGACGCCCTGCTGACGACCGCGATCGAACTCGAGGGGCATTGCTACAGCCGGCTGCGCCAGTCCGATGATTTCCGGGAGGGTGTCGAGGCCTTCCACGAAAAGCGCAAGCCGAATTTCACCGGAAGCTGACGTCTTGCTTGCGGAAGAATCCGGAGGCAGAAAGACAAGGGAAGTCCGGCGCGGGGCGAATTTCCCCGCTTGCCGGGCGGCCTCGCTGACATTCAAGAACAGACATTCCGGAGCGCCGAAACCAATGATCCGATCCGTCAACCGAGCCGCCGCCGCGGCGATGTGCGTCGCCATGCTCGCCGGCTGCAGCCAGCAATACGCCGCGAACAATCCGGGGGCCACGAGTGCCGCGACGGGGGCCGGACTCGGGGCCGCGGGCGGCGCGCTGATCGGCGCGCTGGCGAGCGGCGGCCAGGCCCGCGGCACCGTCATCGGCGCGCTGGGCGGCGCTGCGGCCGGCGCGCTCGGCGGCTATCTCTGGAACCAGCATCTCGAGGCGCAGAAGCAGGCGCTGCAGCGCACCGCGCAGGGAACCGGCGTGCAGGTCAGCCAGACCGCCGACAACCGGCTGAAGCTGAACGTGCCGGCCGATGCCGGCTTCTCCACCGGCAGCGCGACCCTGAACCCGCGCCTCTACCCGATCCTCGACCAGCTCGGCCAGGGATTGCAGCAGAACCCGACCGAGACGGTGCAGATCATCGGCTATACCGACAGCACCGGCTCGAACGCGATCAATTACCCGCTGTCCGACCATCGCGCGGCAAGCGTGAAAACCTATCTCGTGTCGCACGGGATCAGCGGGCAGCGCATCGCCACGCGGGGCATGGGGCCGCAGGATCCGGTCGCCAGCAACGCGACGGCCGCCGGGCGCGCCGCCAACCGGCGGGTCGACATCTACGTCGCTTTTCCGCCGCAGCCGGCCGGCTGACCGGCGCGCCGCATGAGCGAAGAGCCCGGACGCTTCCTCGCCCTCGTGGGCCGCTATCGGCTGGCCCCGGAGGATGCGCCGGCCTTCGCCGAGATCGCGCGGCGATGCGTCGCCCTCACCGTGGTCAAGCCGGGCTGCCTGTGCGCTTCACCGCCTGTCAACCCTTCCAGAGCCCGAGCCGGCGTGCCAACCGTTCCGCCCGCTCGTAGATATAGGCCGCGGCCTCCTCCTCGGAGAGCCATTCCCGGTAGTCCCGCTTGCTGCCGCGCTCGCTGAAATAGGTGAACCACTTGCCGTCGACCTGCTCGATGCCGTCGATCTCGCCGCCGCCGAGGCAGCCGTGCGTGTAGAGATCGCCGTCCTCGATGCCGTGAGCGCTGAGCCGCGCCTTCATCTCGCTGACCTTCATCTGGACCTCCTCGAGCGAACCTGCTGCAAGTAACCACCGCGGACGAGATCGCCAACCGACATGTCCGTCTTGTATTTTACACCGCCCTCGGGCTCGCCAAACCAGCCGCCCGGCACGGCCGGGGAGGGTTGCGCGATCCGGTCTGTACCGATAGGTATCGAGGATACCAATCGGTACAGGAGAGACGCGGATGAGCATCATCGCCCCACCCTTCACGCGGGACAGCGCGATCCGGAAGGTTCGCCTCGCGGAGGACGGCTGGAACAGCCGGGACCCGGAAAAGGTCTCGCTCGCCTACACGCCCGACAGCCGCTGGCGGAACCGCGCGGAATTCGTCAGCGGCCGGGCGGAGATCGTCGCCTTCCTGACCCGCAAATGGGCGAAGGAACTCGACTATCGCCTGATCAAGGAATTATGGGCCTTCGGCGAGGACCGGATCGCGGTCCGCTATGCCTATGAATGGCACGACGACAGCGGCAACTGGTTCCGCTCCTACGGCAACGAGAACTGGGAATTCGACGCCGCCGGGCTGATGCGGCGGCGCTTCGCCAGCATCAACGACCTGCCGATCGCCCCGGCCGGGCGCAAGTTCCACTGGCCGCTCGGGCGCCGCCCGGATGATCATCCGGGCCTGTCCGATCTCGGGCTCTGAACCGGCGCCGCCGCCATGCGGACGGTCAACGAACGCGCCGACATCGTGCCGCTGCTCGGCGAGGTGTTCCGCGAGTTCGGCTACGAGGGCGCCTCGCTGAGCCGGATCACCGGGCGGACGGGGCTTGGCAAGGGTAGCCTCTATCACTTCTTTCCCGGCGGCAAGGAAGAGATGGCGCGGGCGGTGCTCGACGATGTGGACGCCTGGTTCGAGCGCCACGTCTTCGCGCCGCTGCGCGACGAAGCGCCCAAGGCGGCGCCCGAGGCGGCGATCGAGGGGATGTGGGAGGCCGTGACCGACTATTTCCGGTCGGGCGCGCGGATCTGCCTGGTCGGCGCCTTCGCCCTCGACGGCACGCGGGACCGCTTCGCCGCCGCCGTCTCCGGCTATTTCGCCCGGTGGGTCGCGGCGCTGGGCGGCGCGCTGGTGCGGCGCGGATGGGAGGCGGCCGAGGCCCATTCCCGCGCCGAGGAGGCCGTGCTCGGCATCCAGGGGGCGCTCGTGCTGGCGCGGGCGACCGGCGATCGGGCGGTGTTCGTCCGGGCGGTGGAACGGCTGCGGCTGCGGCTGCAGCCGCAATCGTGACATGACAGTTTCGCGCCGGCGCGGTAGGTTTTCGAGGTCATGAAGGATATCGCCGCGCTGAAGCTCTACACGCGGGTCGCGCGCCTCGGCAGTTTTTCGGCGGCGGGCAGGGAGAGCGGCATGTCGCAGCCGCAGGTCTCGCGCATGATCGCCGAACTCGAGCAGGAACTCGGCGCGCGGCTGCTGTCGAGGACGACGCGGGCGGTGGTGCCGACCGAGGCCGGCAAGGCGTTTCTCCTCCGCATCGAGGCCATTCTCGCCGCACTCGACGAGGCCGGGCAGAGCGTGCGCGAGGGCGGCGAGTTCCACGGCATGCTGCGGCTCAGCATGCCGACGAGTTTCGGCATCCATGTCGCGATTCCGCGCCTCGCCGATTTCGCCGCCCGGCATTCGCGGCTGCAGATCCATCTCGAACTCGACGACCGGCGGCAGGACCTGGTGCGCGAGGCCGTGGATGTCGCGATCCGGATCGGCGCGCTGCCGGATTCGGCGAGCGCCACCGCCCGGCAGATCGCGCTGGTCTCCCGGGTGATCGTGGCCTCGCCGGCCTACCTGGCCGCGAACGGCGCGCCAGCGCGGCCCGAGGATCTGGCGGGCCACCGGATCATCCGCGGCGCCGCCGCCGCCAACCCCCTGGCCTGGACCTTCGAGCGCGACGGCGAGAGCATCGCGGCACGGGTGCAGCCGCAGTTCACCACCAACGATAACGAGGGGGCGATCGTCGCCGCCATCGCCGGGCTCGGCATCACCTCGACCGGCGAATGGGAGTGCCGGCGGGCGCTGGAGGACGGCTCCCTCGTGCGCCTGCTGACGGACTGGACGATGGCCGACGTTCCCGTGCACGCCTATTTCCCGATGGGCCGGAACACCCGCGCCGCGGCGCGCGCGCTGATCGACCATCTGCGGGACGGGATCGCGGCGGACGGGCGGGGCTGACCCGGCCGCGCCGATCAGACGATGATTTCGGCCAGCGGCGGCGGGGCGGCGAGTGCCGAGGCGACGGCCTTCAGGCTCGTGCGCAGCGCCTCGCGCGTGGCCGGCGCGCCGAGGCCGAGGCGCACCGCCTCCGGCGCGGTGCCGGCGGCGAAGGCGTCGCTGCCGACGGCGCCGATCCCGGCCGAGCGCAGACGGTCGATGAAGGCGCTGCGGGTCCAGGGCGGGTCGAGGGGCAGCCAGGCGTGAAACGCGTCCTCGGCGGTGCGCAGGCCCGCCTCCGGCAACAGCGCGCGCAGGATCTGCCGGCGCGAAGCGGTTTCCCGGCGGATCGCCTCGCGCACCGCCTCCGCCGTGCCGTCCCCGATCCAGCGCGTCGCGATCGCCGCCGTCAGCGGCGAGGCCATCGACGTCGTCGCCCGGATCGCGGCGGCAAGCCGGTGCGCGGCCGCGGCGTCGGGCGGGACGACATAGGCGAGGCGCAGCGCCGGGGAGAGCGATTTCGCCACCCCCGCGATGTAATAGGAAATGGAGGGCGCGAAGGTGGCGAGCGGCGGCGGCGCGCTGCGCGGCAGCATGCCATAGGCGTCGTCCTCGACGATCGCGATGCCCTGCGCCGTCGCGATGGCGGCGATCGCGGCGCGGCGGTCCGGGGGCATCGTGGCGGTCGTGGGGTTGTGCAGGGTCGGCGTGCAGTAGAGCAGCTTCGGCCGGTGCGCGCGGCAGGCGGCCTCGAAGGCGTCGGGCAGCAGCCCGTCCGCATCCATGGCGACCGGCACCAGGCGAAGGCCGCGATGGGCGGCCAGCGCGCGGAAGCCCGGATAGGTGAGATCCTCGACGCAGACGGCATCGCCAGGCGCGGCGAGCAGGCCGGCGATCGCGAGCAACGCGCCCTGCGCGCCGGGGCAGAGCAGCACGCGCTCGGGCGGCAACGGGCCCATCCGGTCACGCAGCCAGTGCGCGCCGGCGGCGCGGTCGGCCATGGCGCCGCCGATATCCTGATAGCGCAGCAGCAGGTCGAGCCCGGCCTCCGCCCCGAGCGCCGTGACATCCCGCCAGAGGCGCGCCGCCAGCGCGGGGTCGTCGAAGCACGGCGGCAGGTTCATGCTCATGTCGATCAGGCCGCCGGCGGTGGCGGCCGCGCGCGGCGGCGGGATAATCCTGACATAGGTGCCGAGCCCCACCCGGCCCTCGATCAGCCCGCGGCGCGCGGCCTCGGCATAGGCGCGGGTGACGGTCGTGAAATCGATCCCGATCGCGGCGGCGAGGCGGCGCTGGGTCGGCAGGCGGTCGCCCGGCCTCAGCGCGCCGGACCGGATATCGGCCTCCAGCGCCGCGGCGATCGCGAGATAGATCGGCCCGTCCGGCTTGCGGATGTCCGGCAGCCAGGCGGGGGGCATGTCACGGTCCGTCATGGTCCGGCTCTCGTTCCATATATATGTATCCCCGCTTCCTTACCCCCGCCCGTGGCCTGAGGCAATCGCGGCGTCCCTTATCTTCTGCCATGCCGCGCTGGCGGGCCTTCCTCGGGTCATGCGGGAATCGCCGTGCTGCTGCCGGCATCTCCGCGTTGGTTCCCGGCAGGAAAGCATATATATGCCAATCCATCGATATTGCATGGACGATTGCCATAGCGAGATCCATGCGGCGGAGACAGACATGACCCAGCTGACGGAACCGGCGGCGAGCGCCCCCGGCATGGCGCGGCGGCCCCGCGCGCGACTCGATGTGCCGTGGACCACCGTGCTCGGGCGCGGCCTGGCGATGCGCTGCCCCTCCTGCGGCGAGCGCCCGGCATTCGACGGATACCTGCATGTGCGGCCGCATTGCGAGGCGTGCGGCGCGCCGCTCGGCCGGGTGCCGTGCGACGACGCGCCGCCCTACCTGACGCTCGTCGTCGTGCTGCATGTCGTCGTCGCGGCCGCGGTCATCCTCGACCGCGGCGGCAGGATGCCGTCCTCGACGCTGCTCGAAATCTTCCTGCCGCTGACCCTGGCGCTGATCCTCCTGCTGCTGAGGCCGATCAAGGGAGCGACGCTGGGCGTGCTGCTCAAGGTCGGCATCCTCCGGCCGGCGCCGGCGGCGACGGGCGCGGGTAGCGCGGGCGCGTGACGTTCGCGCGGCGCGGCGGGTTCGCCTCGCTCGGTGCCATCACGCGGCAATGGGGCGCGCCGCACCGCCCGCCGCTGCCCGGCATCGTCTGGATCGGCGGGCTGCTCTCGGCGCTGGCCTGGCTCGGCGGCCGCCATCTCGGCCTGTTGCTGATCCCGCCCTTCGCCGCCACCATGACGATCGTGCTGTGCCTGCCGGATGCCGCGGTGGCGCAGCCTTTCGCGGTGATCGCCGGCTCGACCCTCGGCACGCTGATCGGCACCGCCGCGGCGGCCGGACTGGGCCCCGGGCCGCAGACCGCGGCGCTCGCCGCCGTGGCGGCGCTGGCGGTGCTGCCCCGGCTGCGGGCCTATCATCCGCCCGGCGTGGCGCTCGCGCTCTATCCCGCGCTGCTGCATCCGGGGCCGTGGTTCGCCGCCGCGGTGGTGCTGCCCTTCACCCTCGCGGTGGTGGCTTCGGCGTCGCTGCTGAGCCGGTGGGTGGCATCCTGGCCGGCCTATCCGCTGCCGCTGCGCCCGCGCCAGAGGTGCATCGCGCGCATCGCGAGGTAAGGTTTCATTAATGATAGTGCTCTAGCCCGGGCAGCGAACCAGCTTGCCATGGGGTGCCGCCGACCGTGTTCAGCATCAGGAAATCCAAAGACGCTCTGCCGCTCTCGAAGGATGCGGGCATGTTGCTTGCCGCGCTGCAACAGATCAGCGTTCCGCTGTTCGTGCTCGGGCGCGACGGCGCCGTGGTGTTCTGGAATCCCGCCTGCGCCGAACTGACCGGCCTTGCCGCCGCCGAGGTGATCGGCACGAAGGAGCACTGGAAGGGATTTTACCCGGCGCCGCGCCCGTGCATGGCGGATCTCGTGCTGTCGGGCAATGGCGGGCAGGCCGGCCAGCTCTACGCGCAGAACAGCGGCGGGCAGGACGGCCGGATGAGCGCCGAGAACTGGTGCGACATGCCGTTGACCGGCCGCAGGCGCTATCTCGGAATCGATGCCGGGCCGATCCGCGATGCGGAGGGGAACACGGTGTTCGTGGTCGAGACGCTCAAGGACATGACCTCGGCGAAGCAGGCGGAACTGGACCTCGCCGCCGAGCGCGAGCGGGTGATGGGCGCGCAGGCCGCCGTCGTCACCGCGATCGCCGACGGGCTGCGGAACCTCTCGGCGGGAATCCTGACGTTCCGGATCACCAGGGCCCTGCCGGCGGAGTATGAAACGCTGCGGGTCGATTTCAACAACTCCATCGAGAAGCTGCAGCGAACCCTGTCGCGCATCGACCAGGACGCGCAGCACGTCCTGGCGGCGACCGACGAGATCGCCCGCGCCTCGGGCGACCTGTCGCAGCGGACGGAACGGCAGGCGGCGAGCCTCGAACAGACGGCCGCCGCCGTCGAGCAGATCACCGCGACGGTCCGCACCACGGCGCAGGGCGCGGCCGAGGCGGGGGCGGCGGTCAGCCAGGCGGAGGCGACGGCGCGGCATTCGGCCACGGTCGTCGAGGACACCGTGGCGGCGATGAACCGGATCGAGACCTCCTCGAACAAGATCACCAACATCATCGGCATCATCGACGAGATCGCCTTCCAGACCAATCTCCTGGCGCTCAATGCCGGGGTCGAGGCGGCGCGCGCCGGCGATGCCGGGCGGGGCTTCGCCGTCGTCGCCACCGAGGTCCGCGCCCTGGCGCAGCGCTCGGCCGACGCGGCGCGGGAGATCAAGTCGCTCATCCTCGCGGCGTCCGGCGAGGTCAAGGCCGGGGTGAACCTCGTCGACGAGACCGGCAAGGCGCTGCAGCGGATCGGCGGGGAAATCGGCACCCTGAGCCGCCTGATGGGCGACATCACCGCCTCGGCGCGGGAACAGGCGACCGGGCTCGCCGAGGTGAACGCCGCCATCAGCGAGATGGACCATGTGACGCAGCAGAACGCGGCGATGGCCGAGCAGGCGACCGCCGGCTGCCGCAACCTCTCCGAGAAGGCGTCGCGGCTGTCCGGCCTCGTGGGCGAATTCCGGATCCGCCAGCCGGGCGAAGCGGCCCCGGCCGGCGCGGACGCGATGCACGCCGCCTGAGCGCCGCCGCCGGGCCGGTTGTCCGCCCCCGCGTTTCGGACCATCATCGGCCATGGACTCGCCACGTTTCGAACTGACGGCGGACATCCTGCTGCGCGCCTATCGGTTCGGCCTGTTTCCGATGGCCGAGCGGCGGAATGCGGCGGACCTGCATTTCCTCGATCCCGAGCGGCGGGGCGTGCTGCCGCTGGAGGCGTTCCACCTGCCGCGCCGGCTCGCGCGCACGCTGCGGAACACGAGCCTCGACATCGTCTCCGACCGGGATTTTCCCGCGCTGATCGCCGCCTGCGCCGCGCGCCGGCCGGTGCGGCCGGAGACCTGGATCAACGAGGAGATCGAGCGCCTCTTCGTCGACCTGCACCGGCGCGGCCATGCGCACAGCGTCGAGGTCTGGCAGGGCGGGGAACTCGTCGGCGGGTTGTATGGCTTGGCGATCGGCGGCGCCTTTTTCGGCGAGAGCATGGTCTCGCTCGTGCGGGATGCCTCGAAGCTCGCGCTGGTGCACCTCGTGGCGCGGCTGCGGCTGGGCGGGTTTTCATTGCTGGACACGCAGTTCCTGACCGCGCACCTGGCCCGGTTCGGGGCGTTCGAGATCGGCCGCGCCGCGTATCACGCGCGCCTGGCCGAGGCGGTGGCGCGGCCGGCGCGCTGGATCGCCGATCCGGCGCCCGCCGTCATCGAGGCCGAGATCGCCCGCCTGCGGCTCGCGGAGACCGACACCGAAGGGTAACAAGGCGCCGGCCGCCACCAATCCGGGCCTCGGCCCTCCCTTCCGGCCGGGCCGGGAGCGGTCTATCCTGCCATGCTGCGGTCATGCATGGACCGCCGAAGCGGGAACCGCCATAAGGGCCATCAACGGGTGCGAACCCGAAACAGCAAGACACGATCACAGGAAGAACGGGAGACGGACATGTTGCGTGCGGCAATCAGCAAACTGTCGGCAAGACGGCGTGGGGCGAGGCTGGCGGCCGCCGGCGCCGCGGTCCTGCTGGCGCTGCCGGCGGCGGCGTCCGGCGCCGTCCCGAACGGCATCAAGCTCGTCAATCCGGGTCACCTGACGATCTGCACCCATCTGTCCTACAAGCCCTTCGAGTATATCAACAAGGACGGCAAGGTCGTCGGCTTCGATGTCGACATGCTGGATCTGCTGGCGAAGCGGCTGGGCGTGAAGACCCGGATCATCAGCATCGACTGGAACCAGGTGACCTCCGGCGCGGTGTTCGCCGCCAATCGCTGCGATGTCGCGATGGGCGCGGAGACGATCACGCCGGAACGCGCCAAGGCGGTGCTGTTCTCCGATCCGTATTTCGACGCGACGCAGGTCCTCCTGGCCAAGAAGGGCTCCGGCGTGCATGGCCTGGCCAGCCTCAAGGGCAAGCGGTTCGGCGTGCAGGTCAACACCACCGGGCAGATCTACGCCGACAAGCGGGCCGCCAAATTCGGCTACACCACGGTCATCTTTCCCGACCTGATCGCCGAGGCCTCGGCCGTCAGCGTCGGCGCCGTCGCGGCGGCGATCAACGATAACGGCCCGATGTACGAATACGCCAGGACGCATCCCGACACCCATGTGGTGGCCGAGTTCGATACCGGCGAGCACTACGGATTCGCGTTCAAGAAGAACAGCGCCAACGCGACCCGGCTGGCCGGCGTGCTGAACACCGTCCTCGCCAAGGCCAAGAGCGACGGCGAATACAACAAGATCTTCAAGACGTGGTTCGGCCAGATCCCGCAGGACGTCAAACAGTAAGGCGGATGAGCGGCGACGCCGACCGGCCGGCGGCGCGCCGGCGCGCAAGCCCGCGGCTGCGGGCGAGGCGGTCCAGGATGGCGCAATACGCCATTCTGGCGATCGTTCTCGCGCTGGCGGCCGAGTTCGCCAAGTGGCGCGAGATCGGGCGGACCTTCTTCGAGCCGCGGCTGATCGAATTCACGATTCTCCACGGCCTCGCCAACGCGCTGCTGAACACCGCGCTCTATACGGCCGGCGCGTTCGTGCTCGGCCTCGTGCTCGGCCTCGTGCTGGCGCTGATGCGGCTGTCCCCGGTCGCGCCCTATCGCTGGCTGGCGACGGTCTATATCGAATTCTTCCGCGGCCTGCCCTCGCTTGTCGTGTTCATCGCGTTTTCGCTGCTGCCGCTGGCCTTTTCCGGACTGACGATCCCGTGGTCGCCCTACGGCACGGTCTGGGTCGCGCTCGGCGTCGTCGGCAGCGCCTACATGGCGGAGACGATGCGCGCCGGCATCCAGGCCGTGCCGAAAGGCCAGGTCGAGGCGGCGCGCTCGCTCGGCATGTCCTCGGCGCAGGCGATGCGCAAGATCGTGCTGATGCAGGCGCTGCGGCTCATGGTGCCGCCGCTGACGAACGAGCTGATCATGCTCATCAAGGATTCGTCGCTGGTGTTCGTGGTCGGGCTGTCGGCCGGGCAGTTCGATCTGACGGAATTCGGGCGGTCCACGGCCAATACCAACGTCAACATCACGCCGCTCGTGGTGGCCGGGCTCGGCTACCTGCTGATCACGCTGCCGCTGTCGATGCTGGTGCGGCGGATGGAGGTATCGCGGGTGACGGGAGCATGAGCGGCGTCGATCCAGGCCGGACGGTTGTGAAGATCGAAGGGCTGCACAAGCGATTCGGCCAGAACCATGTGCTGAGGGGAATCGATTTCAGCGTCGCGCGGGGCGAGGTGGTGTGCATCATCGGCCCGTCGGGGTCGGGCAAGTCGACGCTGCTGCGCTGCATCAACCTGCTCGAACGGCCGCAGCAGGGCCGGCTCGAGGTCAATGGCGAGAACCTGCTCGACCCGGATTGCGACATCGATGCGGCGCGCCGGCACATCGGCATGGTGTTCCAGCAGTTCAACCTCTTTCCGCATCACACCGCGCTGGAGAACTGCATCGTCGCGCCGATGACGGTGCTGCGCCTGACGCGGGCGGCGGCGGAGGCGACGGCCCGCGCCAATCTCGAGCGCGTCGGCCTCGCCGACAAGCTCGGCGCCTATCCCGCCCAGTTGTCCGGCGGCCAGCAGCAGCGGGTGGCGATCGCCCGGGCGCTGTCGATGGAGCCGGCGCTGATGCTGTTCGACGAACCGACCTCCGCACTCGATCCCGAACTGGTGGGCGAGGTGCTGACCGCGATGCGACAACTGGCCGAGGCCGGCATGACGATGATCGTCGTGACCCACGAAATGGCCTTCGCCCGCGAGGTGGCCGATCGGGTCGTGTTCATGGATGCCGGCACGATCATCGAGCAGGGGCCGCCGGACTCGGTGATCGGCGCGCCGCGCGAGGCGCGGACGCAGAGCTTCCTGCGCCGCGTGCTGAACCCGGTTCACCTCGACTAGAGCATCAGCCGAGACCGGCCAGTTCCTCCCGCCATCCCCACCGGCAGGCGATGTCGAGGCAGTCCTGCCAGGCCTCGATCGCATCGGTCGTGCCGATGCTGCGCAGCGAGACGGCCGCCGCGGCGTGGGCGAGGGCGAGGGCGCGCGCGGTCTCCCAGCCCTCGTGAAAACCGTAGAGAAAACCTGAGGCGAACGCGTCGCCGGCACCATTGGCGCCGGCGATCTCCGCCTCCGGCACGCGGACCGACGCCTTCGCGGCAACCGTCCCGTCGCGCGCGACCGCGATGGCGCCGCGCGGGAAATGCACGGCCACGAGCCGCATCGCGCCGCTGGCCAGAACCGCGCGCGCGGCGCGCAGGCACGCCGCCGTGTCGGTCTCTCCATGGTCGCATGTCGCCATGCCGGCGATCGCGCCGATCTCGACGTCGTTGACCACCAGCAGATCGAGTTCCGGCAGGCAGGGCCGCACCAGCGCGGCGAGGCGTTCGGCCGGAACGCTGCACAGTTCGAGATTCGTCAGCAGCCCGGCCCGCCGCGCCTTGCGCAGGGTCGCGACCCAGCCGTTCGCGGCGTCGCCCCAGGCGCCGTCCATCCGCGCGTGGATGCCGGGCAGGCCGAGATGCAGGATGCGGCCGCGGGTGGCGGCGAAGTCGAAATGATCGGGGGTGAGCGCATCGGCGGCGCCGGCCCGGAAGATGTGCGTCCGCCGTCCGCTCCGGCGCGAGGTGTAGGCGTCGGTGAACTGCGTCGGCGCACCCGCGACGACGGTGAGCCCGGTTGCGTCGATGCCGTGCGCCGCGGCCGCGGCATGCAGCAGGCGGCCGTTTTCGTCATCGCCCACCACGCCGATGGTCTCCACGGGCATGCCGGCGTCGAGCCGCCGGATGCCGAGGGCGAGGTTGCACGCCGAGCCGCCGCCGCGCGCCTGTTCCTCCAGGATTTCGACGAGGCCGTCCTCGCCCGGCCAGAACTCGACCACACGGTTGCGGTCGACGCACCAGGTCCCGCCGGTGACGAAGCCACGTCGCGCCATGTCGCTCATGGGCGCGTCAGTGCTGCCTGAGGGGGGCTTCCGTGATCAGCAGGTCGTCGGCGAGCGGGCGCGTCGGCGCGATCCCCTGTGCCTGCAGCGTGCCGTGATAGGCCTTCACCGCCTCCTCCGGCGAGACCGCGCCGCTGGCGACCTCGCGCATCAGCGACACGATGGCGAGCGGATCCTCGGCGAGGTTGATCTTGCGGCCGAACAGCGCGACGCGCGCGCCGTACCGTTCCGCCTGGTGCAGCAGTTCGAACGTGTCGCGCGTGGTGCCGGCGCTGCCGCCGAGCACGCCGACGATCAGCGACGGATCGTACGACGCCAGCTCCTCGAGCGCTTTCGGGCCGTTATAGGGGATCTTGAGGAATTGCGGCCGGTCCGCCTGCATCACGCCGGCGAGGCAGCGATGAATGCAGTCATTGACGTAGAAGGGGATCTGTTCCGGGTCGATGCCGCAGGCGATGTTCGGGTTGAACACTTCGAGGAAATAGGTGAAGCCGGCCGCCCGCGCATCGGCGCGGAACGCGGCGAACGCGTCCAGCGCGGCGAGGTCGGTCTCGATATCGTTGCAGAACGTCATCGAATACAGGCCGAGATCGGTGAGGCGCGCGGCCTGGGCGAGGTCGGCGGTGCGGAACGGACGCGACGCCGCAAGGTGATAGGTGGCGCCGCGCATCCGCCAGATGTCGGTCGTGTCGTTCGCGCGGATGGCGGGTTTCACCGCGCTGCCGGCGAACGTGCCCTGCGCCGCCAGCACTTCGAGGTTGGAGGCCGAGACGAGCATGATATCGACGATGTCCTGCGCGACGATCGCCCTGACCTGGTCGAGGAACTCGGCCCTGGTGCGGTGGCGGGTCCAGCTGCCGTCGCGCTCGCGCTTCGGCCCCGCCGCGGTGATGCTCGGTCCCATGTCGCCGTCCTTCGCATCGGCGATGATGAAGTCGCTGGGCCGGTACTTCCCCGCGCGGATCCGGGCGAGCTTGGCATCGAGGCGGGTCATCGTGGCTCCTGCTGGTTGGCCGGGATCAAGTTGCGGCGATCGTCCGGCCACCCTCTGCGCCGCATCGGCTCGGTGCGGCGCGGCAATGACCGGCGTCGGCCATGCTATTGCGCGCCGGGGGACGAGACAAGCCGAGCCGCCCCGTATGTTCCGGCGCCTTCGCCTCCCGAAACCTCTCTAGAGCATCATCCGATCAGATGGAGTCATCTGATCGGATAAAGATACTCTGGTTATCAACAAGATAGAGCACGACATCCGATCCATCGGGATCGGAACGTGCTCTACACCCGCAGCGCGAGCAGCAGCATCAGCGCGGCCACCACGAGGGGGACCAGCCCGAACACCCATACCGGCAGCTCGCCGCCTTCCTTTCGCGGCTGCGTCCGCGGCGAATCCCGCCGGCTCTCAGTTGGTCGAGGCATGGTGCCGTCCCGTCTCCGTGCTGTCCGCATCGCCGCGCAGCGGCCGTCCCGTCCACGCGATCGCGCAGATCTTCCTGCTCAGCGCATGGGCCTTGGTGAATCCGTCGAGGCTGAAGGCCGTTGTGGCCACGCCGTGCCGCCCGGTATCGACGCCCAGATACACCCGCTTGTACGCCTTCAGATCGTGGATGACCGGCCTTGCCGCCGGCGCGAAGGCGATGGCGCCGCGCGTGCGGAAGCGGACCCGCCGCGGGCCGATTCGCACCGCCGGGTCGGCCGGCGCCGCCGCGAGCCCGTCGATGGCGGTCTCCGCCGCATGGCCGCGATGCTCCGCCACGATCAGCACGAGGCGCCGCCCGCTCCGTCCCTTCATGGGGCCCCAGACCGGATATGTCGCCGCGTAGCACACTTCATGCCGTCCCCGGCCGTCCCTGAGCACCATCCAGTGTCCGATCTCGGAGACGAAATGCGGGCGCCCCGCCGCCATGGCGCGAGCACCCGCTCCGAACCCCAAGACGATCAGGCAGATCGCGGCTTCCGTCCTCATGTCCCAGATGTCGCAGCACGGCGACGCCGCTCAAGGCAACGTCGCGTGATGCGCGGAAATGTGACGGGCGCCGCGCCCGATCATTCGTTGCCGCTGTTGCCGACCACCTTGTGCGCGAACGGCACGTTCACCACCGGCTGCGACGGCCCGGTGAAGGACGGGTAGGCCTGCCCGATCACGCCGGGAGGGGTCTGCGCGGTGATCGGCTGGGCCGGCATGTCGGGGATGCCCATGCCGGCATGGGCGATGCCGGAGACACCCAGCAGAGCGGCGGCCGCCACGGAAGCGATGATGGTCTTTTTCATTGTCAGTCTCCTGAACTTTCCGGATGTCCCGGCCTCACGACGGGGCCGTCTCATCCGCGATGTCCAGGATGTAGGCCTGTCGGATTCATCGTCCTAGAGCGATCGGGGAATAGGTTTGATAACTGCCGGAGATGAATCAACCCCCGCCTTCGCGCCGCCGCCGGGCACGGTTGCGTGATCGCGCGCCCCGCCCGCTTGGCAGGCCGCCTGCGGGCCGATAGCAGCAACCGGCGGGCCGCGCCCCGCTTGATGATGAGGAAACCATGCTTGCACGAACCCTGCGACTGTCCGCCCTTTGCGCCGCCGCCATCGCGATCGCCCCGGCCCCGGCGCGGGCGCAGCCGCCAGCCGCCTGCCGCACGATCCGCCTCGGCCATGGCGGATGGCTCGACAACCAGGTGCAGAACGCCGTCTTCGGCGCCGTCGTGGCACCCTTCGGCTACCAGGTGAGGATCGAGCCCGCCCGCCTCAAGACGATCTACCATCGCCTCGCCGACGGCCGGCTCGACGTCTACCTGCAGGACTGGCGGCCCGATAACTGGATGTCATCGGTCACCGCGATCCGGGATTCCGATGTCGCCCGCAAGCGCATCGCCGTGGCCGGGACCGACCTTTCCGGCGCCCGCCACACGCTCGCGGTGCCGGCCTATCTCTACCGCGCCGGCCTGAAGGACTTCGCGGACATCCACAAGTTCGCCGGCCAGCTCGACCACACGATCTATGGCATCGAGCCCGACAATGTCGGCGACCGTCAGCTGCTGTCGATGATCCGCCACAACACCGACGGCCTCGGCGGCTTCCACCTCGTGCAGGCCGGCGCCGGCGGCATGCTGCGGGCGCTGGCGGCGAAGATCCGCCACCACGAGCCGATCCTGTTCCTCGGCTGGCAGCCCGACGCGATGAACGTCGAATACCGCATCCGCTACCTCGGCGGCGGCGGCGCCGCCTTCGGCCACGACCAGGGGGCGGCGCGAAGCCTGATCCTGACGCGCGCCGGCTACGCCGCGCAATGCCCCGCCATCGGCGGCCTGCTGCACCGCTTCCGCCTGCCGGTCAGGGCGGAAAGCCGCATGATGTATGACATCCAGGTCAAGCGCGAGGCCGTCGGGCCGGTCGCCGCGGCATGGATCGCCGCGCATCCGGCCTGGCTGAAGCGGATGCGCGCGCCACTCGCCTCTCCCGCGCGCGGCTGACCCGAGGCGGCTGACCCGAGGCGGCCGGGCCGGGCAGGGCAGGGGGCCGGCTCAGAACACCAGCGAGACCGCGAACCGTCCGAACGGGCGGTTGCGCGGCCCGTTGCCCGCGTTCAGCCGTTCCCAGCCGAGATCGGCATCGATCGACACCCGGCGGAACAGCCGCGAGCGCATCTCGACCCCCGCCGCCGTCATCATCGCGCGGCTGCCGGGCATCCCGGCGCCGGCCGGCTGCGCGGTGCGCGCGACATTCCAGAACACGCCGCCGCGCAGCATCCGCAGGCCGCCCGCCGCCCCGAGCGGAAACACCGCCTGCTGCCCGGCCAGCACGCCGCGGCTCGCCGGCGAAATCGGCGCGAGGGCCGGATCGGCGCTGGCGAGATCGCCCAGGCTGACGCGATCGGCATTGAACAGCAGGCCGCTGCCGAACTGGTCGCAGAACGCCGTGGTCAGCACGGCGCCCGCCGGCAGCGCGGTGCTGCGCGTCAGCGTCAGCCGGCCATAGGCGAAATCGGAGCGGGCGAGCCCCGGCGCGGCGGGGTCGAACCCGGCGCTGCCGCGCCCCAGCATCACCGTGCCGGCGAGG
>JAJZFF010000438.1:2936-5187 GCA_021805485.1 Pseudomonadota bacterium | reverse complement strand
ATACCGTCAGGTGAAGGCTCCCGCCTGGCGACCTCGCTGGCCAGAAATTTTCCGGCGCAGCCTCGGCGTCCGCAATTGCTCGTCGATGTTTCAACCTTGGTGCAGACGGATTTGCGGACCGGAATCTAACGCGTGGTCCGCGCTGTTCTACGGGAATGGCTTATCAATCCGCTTTCGGGCTGGCAGGTCGAGCCCGTCTATGCGACCGCGACCATGCCGGGGTATCGATACGCCCGGCAATTCGCCCGCCGACTTCTTGATCTACCGGGCAGCGGCACGGAAGACGTTGTTGTTGAAGCATGGGCTGGCGACGTATTTTTCGGCCTCGATTTCGCTCCCGATACTATCGTGGCACAACAGGAAAATCTCCGGGCTTGGCAGAACCGAGGCGCGAAGGTCTCGTTTATGGTGTATGATCTGCTGCCGGTACTCATGCCACACGTGTTTCCAGAAGGCAGCGGTGAAGGTCATGAACAGTGGCTAACAGCCATCAGCCAATTCGACGGTCTTGTGTGTATCTCGGAAGCTGTTGCCGAAGAGATGAAGAGGTGGTCCGAATCAGCACTCAAGCTGGACGAACTTCCGCGTATCGAGTGGATTCATCTTGGAGCCGATATTCAACACTCGGCCCCAACGATGGGGTTTCCGGAAGGCGCTGACCGGACGCTCTCGGCGATTCGCCGCCGCCCGACATTCCTGATGGTGGGTACGATCGAGCCGCGCAAGGGCCATCTCCAGGCTATTGCCGCCTTCGAGCAACTCTGGGCGAAGGGGGTGGACGTCAACCTGGTGATCGTCGGACACGAGGGCTGGAAGATGTTGCCCGATGATCTACGGCGGACGATCCCGCGCATCGTCAGCACGCTGCGCCAGCACCCCGAGCGCGGCGAGAGGCTGTTCTGGCTTGAAGGGGTCAGCGACGAATATCTCGAGGCGATCTACGAGGCCAGCTCGTGCCTGATCGCCGCCAGCGAGGGCGAGGGGTTTGGCCTGCCGCTGATCGAAGCCGCACAGCACGGGCTGCCGGTGCTGGCGCGCGACATTCCGGTGTTCCGCGAGGTGGCGGGCGAACATGCCGTCTATTTCTCGGGCCTCGATGCCGCGGATCTGGCGGATGCCGTGCAAAACTGGCTGGAAGACGTTCAGAGAGGGTGCATCCCCGACCCCACCCTGATGACCTGGCACACCTGGCAGGACGCCGCGCGCAGGATTGCCCAGCATCTCGGCGTCATCACGGAACCGTGATGGCAGAAGCGGAACGAGGCCGCGCCCGGCGGTATCTTGCTATCGCAACAATTACCTAAAATCGTTTGTTTCATAGTATTTTTGGCATTGTTTCGATCATTTGCATCATTTTGCACTGAATGATACGGCCCATTGCGGACCCCGGAGCTGAAGTTTCGATGAAGGCTGACGAACCATGCGTTGCCGTTCTGCTTCCCTGCTTCAACGAGGAAGTTGCGATTGCCGACGTGATTCATGCGTTTCGGAGCGCGTTGCCCGAGGCCACGATCTACGTTTTTGACAACAACTCGACCGACAATACGGCGACGATCGCCCGGCAGGCCGGTGCGGTGGTGCGGCACGAGCCGCTGCAGGGCAAAGGCTACGTCGTCCGCCGCATGTTCCGTGACATCGAGGCCGATCTCTATGTGATGGCGGATGGCGACGATACCTATGATGCGGCGCTGGCACCGGCGATGATCGACCGCGCCAGGACAGGTCCGTTCGATCTGGTGAACTGCATACGCCGCCAGACGGACGATGCCGCTTACCGGGACGGGCACCGCTTCGGCAATCTTTTGCTCACGGGGGCGGTGCGGATGATTTTCGGCGACCGTGTCGAGGACATGCTGTCGGGATACAAGGTGCTGTCCCGCCGGTTCGTGAAGTCGTTTCCGGTGCTGTCCACCGGGTTCGACATCGAGACGGAATTGACGGTTCACGCCCTGGAGCTGGCGCTCCCGATCGCCCATGTCGAGGGCGCGTATCGGCCGAGGCCTGCGGGGTCGGCGAGCAAACTCAGAACCTGGAGCGATGGCTGGCGCATCCTGCGCCTGATCGTCAGGCTGTTGCGTCACGAGAGGCCGCTGACGTTTTTCGGCGCGCTTGCGGCGCTCGCATTCGCGCTGGCGCTCCGGCTCGCCGCACCTCTGATCGCCACCTATCTGCACACGGGCCTGGTTCCGCGGCTACCGACCGCCGTTCTGGCGACGGGCATCGTGATTGCCGGCGCCCTGAGCCTGACGAC
>JAJZFF010000438.1:0-2402 GCA_021805485.1 Pseudomonadota bacterium | reverse complement strand
CACTGGCCGCCTTGATCAGCCCCGTCTTCTGGTCCGAAATCGGCGGCACGATGGGCGACACGCTGCTGGACACGCCCATCATCATTGCACTCTGGTGTATCCTTGAAGGGTTCAGGACCAGAAGGCTTTTGTTTTTTGGAATTGCCGGTGCGTTCATCGGCTTTGCCTGCGGCTTGAAATTCACCAATATGGAATACGCACTGGCACTTGGTGGCGCCTTGATCGTGACGGGCATATTCGAGTCGCGATCAAAATTCAGGGGTATTTTTCTGAACGCATTTGTATTCTCGGCGTATTCGGCGGTTTCCTTTCTGGCGACCTATGGCTATTTCGGCTGGCAGATGTGGTCGCATTTCCGCAATCCGATTTTTCCGTTTTTTAATAATGTCTTTCATTCGCCCTTTATGGCGCCACAAGCAATCCATGATGGCCGTTGGTTCCCGATCGATTTCGTAGGGTACCTGAGCCTGCCGTTCAGGTTTGCCTTTGTGCATCATCACACAACGAGCAATCATCTGGTCGGGATGGAAATTCCCTTTCGTACATTCTTCCCTGCCCTCGTCCTGATCCTGGTTCCAGCCGTTTATTTTTGGGCACATTCAAAAAGAGCATCATCACACCAAATCAAACTACCTATTATTGAACTATATTTTCTCGCAACTTTCGTATTATTGTCATTTATTATATGGGAAAAGATGTTTAGCTATTACAGATATTTTTCAGCAATTGAAACAATTGCGCCCGCATTTTCTTTGATTTCGCTTTCCAGGCTCTTGTCCTGGAGGCGTATGCGGCCCGCTTCCATTGCCGGAGCGGCACTGTTTGTCGCCTTGATCGCCGGTGGCAGCTTATATGGCACCCATGCATTGGCCGACACCAATTGGGGCCGCGAACAATTTGGCAGAACCTACTTCGGGATCAACAAGGGAGAATTCAGGAAATATCAAAATTCGCTGATTATCGTTGGCACCGCACCTCTCGGCTTTATAATTCCATATTTTCCGAATACAGACAAAATTATTGGAATACCGGAGAGAATACCGTATTTGACATCTCGCTTTCAAAAAGAATATCTCGGAAAACTTCAGGACTCAAAAAGAATTTTCTACGTTTCGTTGGTAACAAACCTGACAAAGCACAAATTATTGTTATCGAAAACGTATGGTGTTTTGGTAGATTTTCATAATTGTAAAAAATACAATACATCGGCATTTGCTATTGCAATTTGCCCGGCAACTCTTCGTAATTCTGGTGCGCCTCCATTGACCGATGAACCGAATTTGAAGTGAGAGGTGACAGCCTGGCTGATTCAACATCTACCTTGGCGGGGGCGTGGTTTTCCGCGCGCGGGCGAGGCGTGACAGCCGGGCGGTGACTTCGGGCGGATCAAGCATGCTGCGGGCCGGATGCGGCATACGCCGGCGCCAGTTCGGATGCTCGGTGGTCGTGCCGGGGAGATTGGGCTGGTCCGGCAGGCCGAGCGCATCCTCGAGGGGAAGAAGCGCGAGCGCGGAAGAGGCCGTGCCGATATGGGCCACCGCGGCATCGACGACCGGTTCGGACTCCCGATCCCGCGGCTGGGCCCCGCGGGCGCCGTGCGATTGCCGGAAGGCGGACCACAGGTGGCGACGGTCTTCCGCCCGATCGGCGGCGGTTTCGCCGCCGATGCCCAGCCGCTCCCGCCAGCCGAGGTCGGTGCCACGCCACCAGCCGGCGACGGTCGGCAGGTCGTGCGTCGTGGTCATCGCCACCGAATTGGGGCGCCAGTCGGCCGGGGGCAGGAAGCGGGCGCCTTCGCGCTCGAACCACATCACCGCCATTCCCGACATTCCGGAGGCGGCGAGTTCGGCGCGGAAACCGGGCGGAACTGTGCCCAGATCCTCGGCGACGATGATGCCGCGATGGCGGACCGATTCGAGCGCCACGATCCTGCGCATGTCCGCGAACGGATAGCGCAGGTAGCAGCCCTCGGCCGGGGAAGCCCCGTCGGGGACGAGCCAGAGCCTGGCGAGGCCCATCGCGTGGTCGATCCGCACGCCGCCGGTGAAACGCAGGGCGGCCGCCATCATGTCGCGCAAGGCGGCGAAACCCGACTGGCGCAGGCCGCGCGGCGAGAATGTGGTCAGCCCCCAGTTCTGTCCCGAACGGTTGAACGCATCCGGCGGCGCGCCGACCGAGACGCCCCGCAGCATCTCGCCCGGCCGGGCCCAGGCATCGCAGCCGGCGGGATCGGCGCCGACCGCGAGATCGGCGATGAGGCCGATCGCCATGCCGGCCGCGCGCGCCGAGCGCTGGGCCATTTCCAGACCCTCGCGGGCGCGGAACTGGGCGTAGAGATGGAACGAAACCTCATCTTCGAGGTATTGCGCCGCCGCGGCGACATCCGCGCTGGCGGGATCGCG
>JAJZFF010000015.1 GCA_021805485.1 Pseudomonadota bacterium | reverse complement strand
CTCCTCGGCGAGCGGCGCGTTCACCTCGAGATGAAAGACCACTCCGAGCCGCCGTGCCAGCACCGCGCCGGCGAGGTAGTAGAGATTGTAGCGCTCGTAGATCAGATCAGGCTGAAACGCGCGCGCAGCGGCGGCGAGGCGGCCATAGGCGGGACCGTTGTAGGCCAGCTCCGCCAGCTCGCCGAGCCAGCCGGGCAGCAGGCGGCGCAGCAGCGGCACCAGCCGGCTCTCGCCGCCGAACCCGGCGGCGGCATAGAAGCTAGGGCCGACCACGAGGACGTCGTGCCCCGCCTCGCGCAGGGCGGCGACGAGTTCCTCGACATGCACGCTCTGCCCGTCGCGCGACTGGATGCGGTGGCTGTAGAGGATGCGCATCACCGTGGCTCCGCGATCGCGTGATTGGGTCGCACGGCGTGGCGCAGCCGGCCGAGCGCGTGCCGGGCGAGGGTCGCCAGTCCGGCCGGGCGCCACGGATTGATCAGCAGCACACCGACGCGCTGGCGCCGTGCGCCGACCCAGAGCTTCTTGTAGTCGTCGTCGCCGCGGCCGAAATCCAGCTCGCGCGCGCCGTCGGTCTCGATCAGGTGGCGGATCATCATTGCCGTCAGCACGGTGCCCGGAGACAGCGCCTGCTGCCCCTCGTCATGCGCGAGCTTGAGCACGCTCGCGCGCCCACCCGGCTCGCTCAGCCAGACCTGCGCCGCGATCGGCGTCGTGCCGAGGCGCAGCAGTCCCAGCCGCAGCACGCCGGCCGCGGCCGCCTCGCGCATCAGCGCGGCATTGAAGTCCGGAAATGGCTCGGGCTCCTTCCAGCTCCGCGCGTAGACCTGCTCGAAGGCGGCGATTCCCGCCTCCAGCGCCTCGCCACCGGCCGTCAGCGTGAAGCCGGCCTCCGGCAGCCGTTCCCAGCGGCGCAGCTTGCGCTGGATCGTGGTGCGCAGCATGGACGGGCGGGCATTGAGATAGTGTTGCCAGGAACCGACGGCCTCGTGCCAGTTGCCGAAATGGCGAAAGCGCACGAGGACGAGCCCCGCGGTTCCGGCGCCGGCCAGCAGGTCGGCGAGGTCGCCGCGTTCGGCATCGAGCGCGTCGAGCCGCACCACCGGCCAGCGCCGCGCGAACCGGCCGAAGGCGAAGCCGACCGCGCGCCGCGCCTCGGGGGAGAGGTCGGCCGCGAGCGCCGGGGTGTAGAGGCAGCTATAGGGGCTGGTCAGGCTGGCCAGCCGGCCGCCCACCCGCTGCAGCGCCAGCACGGCCACCGGCCGGGCGCCGTGCCAGGCGAGTACGAAGCAGGGGCGCGCGCCTTGCTCCAGCGCATGGCCGGCGACGGTCGCTAGGAAGGCGCGGCCGAAGAAAAAATTCGCGGCCCCGGCCGCGTCCAGCAGCGCCGCGGCGGCTGGGGGCAGCGCGCCGAGATCGGGCAGCGTCTCGATCCGGACCGTGTCGGCCATCGCCTCAGCGGCTGAGCAGCAGGTAATAGAGGCAGCCGATCGCCTCGTGCAGCGCGTAATAGCTCATTTCCCAGCCGCTGATCCGCGGCACATAATCGGCGACGGCGCTGCCGGCGGCGCGGTCGAGGCGGACGGGCGCGGCCGTCGCGGTGATGCCGAAATGGGCGAAGGCGATCAGGGCCCGCCGTTCGTGCCAGGCATGGGTGACGACATAGACCGAGCTGATACCGGCCTGGCGCAGAATGGCCGCGGATTCCTCGGCATTCTGCCAGGTATCGAGCGAGCGGGTCTCGACCCAGCGCGGCTTGACCGCGAAATCGGTGGTGAGGCTCTCGGCCATCAGCGCCGCCACCGGCGTCGGCACGTCCTCCGGCGCGCCGCCGCTGACCAGCACCGGCAGCCCGGTGCGCCGCGCCACGATGGCGGCGGTGCGGACCCGTTCGAGCGTCAGGGCACCGACATCCACCGCTGGCACGGTCCCGTCCGCCGCCCGGACCTCGTCCGCGCCGAGCACGACGATCGCCGCCGGTGGCGCGCCTGGCGGCGGCGTCAGCGGCAGGCCGCGCTCCAGCGCCACCAGCATGGTGCTGCCGACGATGGGAAGGGACAGGACGATCAGGCCCACCAGCGCGAAACTGCTGATCGCGCGTCCGAGCCCTCGCCACTTCCGCGCGATGACCAGGCCGGCGAGGCCAAGGGGCAACAGGTTGAGGGGGGGCACGACGATGGCCGTGGAAACGACGCTGAGCGACACACTTCCTCCGAACAACCGGCCCCCGGCGGCTACCCACTCTGCCCGAAGCGGGCTGCCGGCGCCAGTTCGGCCCCGCGTGGGGGGCGGGTCAGGCGCTCAGCGCGCCGTCGAGCCAGAGCTGGCGCGCGGTGGCCAGGCGCGCGGCGGCGAGAATGGCGCGCAGCTCGCCCGTCGCGCGGGTGAGGTCGTCATTGACCACGACATGGTCGAACTCGCGGCAATGCGACATCTCCGCGCGCGCCTCGCGCATCCGCCGGGCGATCTCCGCCGGGTCGTCGCCACGCCCGGACAGCCGTTCGGCCAGCGCCTCCACCGAGGGCGGGAGGATGTAGACGCCGACCACGTCGCCCTCCATCCCGTCGCGGAGCTGGCGGTGGCCTTGCCAGTCGATGTCGAACAGAAGGTCTCGCCCCGCCGCCAGTGCCGTCGCGACCGGCGCGCGCGGGGTGCCGTAGCTGCGGCCGAAGACCTGCGCCCATTCGAGCAGCGCGCCCTCAGCGACCATGGCGTCGAACGCGCGCTGGTCGCGGAAGAAATAGTGCTCGCCCTCGCGCTCGCCCTCGCGCGGGGCGCGGGTGGTGACGCTGATGGAGAGGGCGAGACCGGGCTCCTCCGCGAGCAGGCGCCGCGACAAGGTCGTCTTGCCGGCACCGGAGGGCGCGGCCAGCACCAGGCACAGGCCTCGTCGCGGCCGGGAGCGCGTCATTCGATGTTCTGCACCTGCTCGCGCAGCTGCTCGATCGCAGCCTTCAGCGCCAGCCCGGTGGCGGTCAGCGCCGGAGATGCCGATTTGCTGCACAAGGTATTGGCCTCGCGGTTGAACTCCTGCAGCAGGAAGTCGAACCGCCGGCCGATCGCGGCGCCCTCGGCCAGCAGCGCGGCGGCCGCGTCGAGATGGCTGCGGAGCCGGTCCAGCTCCTCGCGCACATCGGCGCGGGTCGCCAGCAGGGCGACCTCCTGCGCCAGGCGTTCCTCCCCGAGCGCCGGCGTGCCGGCCTCGCGCAGCAGCGTCTGCAGCGCGGCGGCGAGGCGGGCGCGCTGCAGCGCCGGCTGCGCCGCCGCTTCCTCGCGCGCGGTCTCGACCAGGGCGGCGATCTCGGCGAGCAGGGCGGCGAGCACGGCGCCGATGCGCGCGCCCTCGGCGTGGCGGGCCGCGAGCAGCGCTTCCAGCGCGGTCTCGAAGCCGGACTCGAGCATACGCAGCTCGTCCTCGCTGGCGGCGTCGCCGCTGGCCGGACGGAGCACGCCGGGCAGCGCGAGCAGCGCCTCCGCGCGCGGCGGCGGCGCGCCGGGGATGCGGTCGGCGAGCGCCAAGGCTCCGGACAGCGCCTGCTCCAGCGCCGCCGCATCGACGACGAGCCGCGTCGCGGCCTCGCGCTGAACGGTGAGCGTGGCGTTGACATTGCCACGGCGCAGCTTCTTCCCCGCCAGCTCGCGCAGCCGGGGTTCGAGCGCGTCGGACCCCGGCGGCAGGCGGACATGCAGATCGAGCCCGCGGCTGTTGACGCTGCGCAGTTCCCATCCCCAGGCCAGCCCGGCGATTGACCCCGAGGCGCGGGCGAAGCCGGTCATGGAGGCGAGCGGCGCGGACATGGTCGTCCCTGGCTTTCCCTCGGGCTTGGCGGCGACAGGCGGCGCCGTTCTGGGTGAAAAGCGCACCCGCTGTCAAACGCCGTGTCGGTCCGGATGGCGCGATGCGACCCGATCCCACGCGCGAGGCTTCCCCGAGCGGCGCGAGCGGGCCTATGGTCCGCGCGAAACGGCGCCTTTTGCTGCGGTGCGCCCAGGGTCTGAAAAATGTTCGCAACGACGCCCGGCCTCTCCGAAGTCCGCCCGATCCGAGCCAGCGGGCCGGTCGCCGGCGGCTGGCCGTGCAAGGGCGCCTGGAGGGCGGATGCTCGATGACGGACGGCGAGGGGCCAACCCGGCCGCCGCCCGAGGCGAGCGGCGAGGCTGCCGATCTGCTCGATCTGGCGCGGGACTGGATCACCTTGTGGCAGAGCGAACTCAGCGCGCTCGCCGCCGACCGCGAAGCCCAGGAGACATGGCAGACGCTGCTCGGGCTCTGGGCCGGTGCCGCGGGCGCGATGCTGCGCAGCGCACCGCGCGGCCTCGATCAGGGGCTGGGCGCAGGTGGGTTGGGCGCGTTCGGCTTCGCCCCTCCGCGCGGCCGGGCCGACGATGACCGACGAGCGCCCCGAGGCGCCGAGCCCGCTGCGCCGGCGGGGGCCGCGCCCGCTGCTGCTGCACCTGACCCTCGCGATGCTGAGATCGAGCGCCTCCATAGCCGCATCCTCCGGCTGGAGCAGCGCCTGGCCGAACTCGAGGGCAAATCCGGGGCGGGCGGCCGAGGCGCTGGCCGAGGCGCTCGCCGCCGCTAGCGCCCATCCCTTCACTGGCGCCCATCCCTTCACTGGCGCCCATCCCATCACTGGCGCCGAGTCGTTTTCCGCCGCGGTGCTGCAGGAGACGCTGCGCCAGGACCGGGCCCTGCTCGCCGGCATCGCCGCGTACCGCCGCCATCCCTACCAGCGCACCCTCGCCGATCCGCCGACGTGCTGGCAGGAGGGGGGGACCCGCCTGCTCGATTTCGGCGGCGAGGGTCCCCTCGTCCTGGTGGTGCCGAGCCTGGTCAACCGCGCCTATGTGCTCGACCTCGCGCCCGGCCATTCGCTGCTGCGCGATCTGGCCGCCAACGGCTTGCACCCGCTGCTGCTCGATTGGGGCTGGCCGGGCGAGGTCGAGCGCGATTTCACCCTGACCGATTACGTCGCCGGGCGGCTCGAGCGCGCGCTCGTCGCGGTCGAGGGTTTCGCCGCAGGCGGCGGCGCGATCGGGGGCAAAATCAGCGTCGTCGGCTACTGCATGGGCGGGCTGCTCGCCCTGGCCGCGGCGCAGCGCCGGCCGGATCGCGTCCAGGCGCTGGCGCTGCTGGCGACGCCTTGGGATTTCCACGCGGCGGACCCGGCCCAGGCGGCCGCGCTCGCCAGGCTGCTGCCG
>JAJZFF010000675.1 GCA_021805485.1 Pseudomonadota bacterium | reverse complement strand
GGGATTATACGGTCGAGGTCGAGCATGATGAAACCCGCACGATCGGCAACAACCGCACGGTGACCGTCAAGAAGGACGAGGCGATCACCGTGGACGGCAACCAGACCGAGACGGTGAAAGGAAATCGTACCTTCGAGGTCAAGCAGGACCATTCCGAGACGGTCGATGGCAACCAGTCCGTCACGGTCAAGGGCAAGCAGAGCGTGTCGGTGCAGGGGCAGCAATCCGTATCCGTGACCGGGGCCGTCACCTATGAGTCGATGGAGTCGATCACGCTGAAAGTGGGCGGAAACAGCATCAAGATCGACATGACGGGCATCACGCTCTCCGGCACCCTCATCAAGATCAATGCCCAGGCCGAGCTGTCGACGAGCGGCGCGATTGCGCAGCATTCCGGCTCGGGGATGCTGAAACTCCAGGGCGGGATCATCATGGTGAACTGAGGTGGATGCACGGAAGATGGACAAGATACAGGCAGCCGTGCGTGAGACCGTACTCGCCCATGCAGCCCTTGGCGAGGAAGCGCTGGCGGCTGCCGGCGGCGCGGCCACCGTGCCCGCCCTGATCGACGCGCTGGAGGGAGCCGGCTTCCTGGTGGAGGCGACGCGGTGCTTCGCCCATGCCCTGCCGCGGCGCGAGGCGGTCTGGTGGGCGGCGATGTGCGCGCGGCACACCGCTCCCGCGGACCTCGCGGAGACCGGGCGCGCGACCCTCGATGCGGTCGAGCTTTGGGTTCGCCAGCAGAACGAGGAGGGGCGCCGCGCCGCGATGAGCAGGGCGGAAGCGATCGGGTTCCAGACGCCGGAGGCCTGGGCGGCGGTCGCCGCCTTCTGGTCCGGCCCGAGCATTTCCCCGCCCGACCAGCCGCCGGTGCCGCCGCCTGCGCATCTGACCGGCGTGGCCGTGGCCGGTGCCGTTGCCCTTGCCGCCGTGCGCGGGGACGCGCAGCGCGGCCCGGCCCGTCTCGCGCTCTTCCTTCGTTCGGCCCGTGAGATCGCCGCCGGCGGCGTCGGCCGACTGCCGCCGGAGGCCGAACAATGACCCTCACGCTCAGCGTGCTCCGCTGCCCGGATGCGGCCCCGCCGGAAACCCGCAGCATCGAGGGCGGGGAATTCCGCATCGGCCGCGGTCCGGACAATGACTGGGTGCTCACCGATCCCGATCGCGTGCTGTCCAAGCGGCATTGCGTGATCGCCTGGCGTGCCGGCGCCTGGCAGATCGCCGACACCAGCACCAACGGCACATTCGTCAATCAGGACATCGAGCCGCTTGGCGCCGGCCGCGTTCACGCGCTGAGCGACGGCGACCGGATCCGGCTGGGCAGCTACGAAATCGAAGCCCGTCTCGTCGAGCGCGGCTTCGGGGATGCGGGATATGGCGGTGGTTTCGGCGCCGCGCCCGCGACCCGGCCGGACCCCTTCGCCGATCCGTTCGGCGAGGACCCGTTCGCCAAGCCCGCGGCACCCGCTTCCTCTCCCGTATCCGACGAGTGGTTCGGCGGCGGCAATTCGATTTCGATGCCCGACGACTTTGCCGGCCTGCCGGATGACGATGCCCTGTTCGGCCCGACGCCGGTGCCCGACCACTCGCCGGCGCAGAACGACGTCTTCCGCCCCGCGCCGATGGCGCCGAAACTTCTGCCCGATGACTGGGATCTGGGCCTCGAACCCGGCGCCAACACGGCGTCGGCCGGCCCGGCATGGACGGCGCCTTCGCCGCTGCCGCCGCCCGCCGAGATCCAGCCGCCCCCGCCAGCCGCTCCGGCGCCGCCCGCTCCCCTGTCGCCCGCCCCCGTTCCGCCCGCTCCCCTGCCGGCCGGCGCGCCCGGCGGCGATCTGCTCAGGATCTTTCTCGAGGCCGCGGGCATGGACGGGCTGCCGCCGCCGGCGGATCCGGAACTGCTGATGCGTCGCCTCGCCGGTCTGTTCCGCGCCATGGTGGGCGGGCTGCGCCAGGTGATGATCGCCCGCGCCGCGATCAAGGGCGAATTCCGGATCGAACAGACGATGATCCGCGCGCGCGGCAACAACCCGCTCAAATTCTCGGCGGATGACGACGATGCGATGGCCGCGCTGATCGGCCTCGGCCGCCGCACCAGCGACCTGCAGGCCGAGGAGGCGGTGCGGGACGCGCTGCGCGATATCCGCCTGCACGAGATCGCGGTGATGAGCGGCATGCAGGCCGCGGTGCGCGCCCTGTTCGCCCGGCTCGATCCCGCGCCGCTGCGGGCGGAGGCCGAATCGGCGCGCGCGCTGCTGCCGGCCCAGCGCAAGGCGCGCGCCTTCGAGGCCTATGAAACATTGTATGGCCAGCTCAGCGCGGCCCTTGCCGACGATTTCGACAACGTCTTCGGCAAGACCTTTGCCCGCGCCTACGAGCGCGCCCTGTCGGATGCGGAGGCCAGTGAAACGTGAAGCGCCGTTCGATCATCCTCGCACTTCCTGTCCTCCTTGCCGGCTGCGGCACGCCGCCGCCGAAGCCGCCGGCGGTGCTGTCGCTGACCATCACGGGCGGGGCCAACCAGAACCCCGATGCCTCGGGCACTGCCGAGCCGGTGGCCGTGCGGGTCTACCCGCTGGTCACCGCCGGCAAGTTCAATGCCGCCGACCCGTATTCGTTGCTCGGCAAGGCCACGTCCCTGCTCGGCAGCGACCTCGCCGGTCCGTCGGAGCAGACGATCGTCGCGCCCGGCGCCACGGTGAAGCTGACGCACAAATTGCCGGATCAGGCGCAGTCGATCGGCATCGCCGTGTTCTTCCGGGCGATCGACCGGGCGACATGGCGCCTCGTCGCGCCGGTGAAGGCGCATGAAACGAACGCGCTGACCTTGCGGATCGACGGATTGGACGCCAAGCTCGTCCCAACCAAACCGAAGGGCTGAACGTCGATGAGCTGGACCAACAGGGTCGTCTGGCAGGAAGGCATGTTCCTGCGCTCGCAGCATTTCCAGCAACAGGACCGTTGGCTCGAAGCCCAGGTGCGCGGCCGGGTGGCGGCGCTGCGGCCCTATCCGTGGGGAATCTCCCGTCTCGCGGTCAACCGGGAACTGCTCGGCACCGGCCGTTTCGCCCTGGCCGAGGCTGAAGGCGTGTTCGAGGACGGAACCTGCTTCTCCCTGCCGGGCGAGGCCGATCATCCGCCGCCGTTCGAGGTGCCCGAGAACACGCGCAACATGCTGCTTCACCTCGCGCTGCCGGTGCGCCAGCCCGGCGCCGCCGAGATCGCCGCGGAAGACGGCAGCACCGAGGGACGCTACGGCGCCGCCCGCTTCGAGGCCTACGACACGCATTCCGCCTCGCCCGAGCCGGCGGAGCTGCTGATCGCCCGGCTGCGCCTGCGCTATCTCCTCGACAGCGAGGACCGCGCCGGCTTCCTCTGCCTGCCGGTCGCGCGGATCGTCGAGGTTTCGGCCGACCGGCGCGTCACGCTGGATGACCGCTGGATCCCGCCGGCGCTGGTCTGTCACGCGGCGCCGCCGCTCGCCGGGCTGATCGCCGAATTCTCCGGCATGATCCACCAGCGTGGCGAGGCGCTCGCCGCCCGGCTGAACGCGCCGGGCACGCGCGGCGTCGCCGAGGTGCAGGATTTCATGCTGCTCCAGGCGATCAACCGCTGGCAGGCGATGCTCCAGCACTGGGCCGACGCCGCCGTGATCCATCCGGAGACCCTCTATTCCGCCTTCGTCTCGATGGCCGGCGAGTTCGCCACCTTCATCGAGGGCAGCCGCCGGCCCACCGCCTATCCCGGTTACCGGCACGACGATCTGCAACGCAGCTTCGCGCCGGTCGTCGCCGATCTGCGGCGGGCGCTCTCGGCGGTCATCGAACAGAACGCCGTGCCGATCCCGCTGCAGGAGCGGCGCCACGGCGTTCATGTCGGCCCGATCGTCGACCGCAGCATCCTGCGCGCCGCGAATTTCGTCCTGACCGTGCAGGCCGACGTGCCGGCCGAGACCCTGCGCCGGCTGTTCCCCGCGCAGGTGAAGATCGGCGCCGTCGAGCATATCCGCGAACTGGTCAACGTCGCGCTGCCCGGCATCTCGGTGCGGCCGCTCCCGGTGGCGCCCCGGCAGATCCCTTTCTATGCCGGCGCCACCTATTTCGAGCTCGATCGCGGCAGTCCGCACTGGCAGCAGATGCAGAATTCAGGCGCGTTCGCACTGCACGTATCGGGCGAATTTCCGGGGCTGAAACTCGAACTCTGGGCGATCCGCGGCTGAAGAGGGTGGCATGAGCGACAATCCGTTTGCCGAACCAGACGATTCCGACCGCACGATCATCAGGCCGGCGCCGGGCGGCCGGCGTCCCCCGCCCGCGCCGCCGCCGCCGCCGCCAACCGGCGGTGGCGACCCGTGGAGCGAGCCGCCGCGGCCTGCATCCCCGCTGCCCGCGGGCGGCGCGGAGACGCTGAATATCGGCTCGACGCCGCTGATGGCGGCCGCGGCCCCGCTGCTGCAGTTGCTCGCTCGCCTGCGCAACACCCTGGCCCAGCCCGATTCGGGCGATCTGCGCGAACGCACCGCCCGCGCGTTGCGCGACTTCGAGCAGGCCGGCCGCAATGCGGGCATTCCGAACGACCAGCTGCGCCCCGCGCATTACGCCCTGTGCGCCAGCCTCGATGACGTGGTGCTCGCCACCCCCTGGGGCAGCAGCGGCGCCTGGGCCGCGCGCTCGATGGTGTCCACCTTCCATCAGGAGGTCCGCTCCGGCGAGCGCTTCTTCGACATCCTCAAGCAGATCATGCAGAACCCGGGCCGGTTCCTGCCGGTTCTCGAGCTGATGTATATCTGCCTCTCGCTCGGCTACATGGGGCGCTACCGGCTCAGTCCGCGCGGCCCCGCCGAGATCGACCGGCTGCGCGAGGATGTCTATGCCGTCCTCCGCCGCGCCCGCCCGGCCGCCAGCCCCGAACTGGCGCCCCACTGGCAGGGCGTTGCGGCGCCCTACCGCCCGCGCCGCCCGTCCCTGCCGGTCTGGGTCGCCGCGGTGGCGGCCGCCGGGGTGCTGGCCCTTGTCTACACGGCCTTCGACTACGGTCTCGGCGGCCAGTCCGCCACGCTCTACGCGCAGTCGGTCGCCGCCCACCCGGCGCGGATGCCGAAGATCGTCCGCGCCGCCGCCGTCGTGCCGCCGCCGCCGCCGGTCACCACCGGCCCGAACGTGCTCGACCGGCTGCGCGGCTTCCTGCAACCCGAAATCACCAAGGGCGAGGTCGCCGTGCTCGGCA
>JAJZFF010000403.1 GCA_021805485.1 Pseudomonadota bacterium | reverse complement strand
CCTTGCGCGCGATGATCGCCGGACGCGAGGTGACGACCGCCGCGCCCGACGAGATGGCCGACACCATCGCGGTGCGGATGCTCACCCGGAACGCCCCGCGAATCCCCGTGGTCGACGCGGAAGGCCGCCTCCTCGGCATCGTCTCCCGCGCCGACCTGCTGCGCGTCCACCAGCGCGTCATGCTCGCCGAAACCCGCCGCGAGCGCTTTTTCCCCTTCCGCCGCCGCGCCGCCGCGAAGGAAGCCGGAAAGCCCGAGCCGCTCGCCGTGCCATGAGGCGCCCGCCGGATTGGCGCGCTGCCCCGACCCCGGCATAACGGCGGCGGACCATGAGGCCGGCCCCTCGATTCCGGCGGGAGCAAAGACATGCTGATCCTGAACCCCGATCCCGCCCACGGCGCGCCGCTGGACGCCGCCGACGCCGCGCTGCTCGGCGCCGACGCGGCCGATGAACTCGCCCGCTACCTCGCCCACCGCCCCGATCACCGCCCGACGCCGCTCATCGCCCTGCCTTGCCTCGCCGCGCGGCTCGGCGTCGCGGCACTCCACCTCAAGGACGAATCGACCCGCTTCGGACTCGGCAGCTTCAAGGCGCTCGGCGGCGCCTACGCCGTGGTCCGCCTCGTGCTGGAGGAAGCCGCCCGCCGCCTCGGCCGCCCCGTCGGCTACGCCGACATGGCCGCGCCGGAGGTCCGCAACATCGCCGCCACCATGACCTTCGCCTGCGCGACCGACGGCAATCACGGCCGCTCGGTGGCGCAGGGTGCGGCGATGCTGGGCGGCCGCTGCGCGATCCTGGTGCACGCCGGCGTCAGCCCGGCGCGGGTGGCGGCGATCGCCGGCCTCGGCGCCGAGATCATCCGCGTCGGCGGCACCTACGACGATTCGGTGGAAGAGGCCGCCCGCCTGTCCGCCGCGCGCGGCTGGACCGTCGTCTCCGACACGTCCTGGCCCGGCTACGAGCGGATTCCGGGCCTCGTCATGCAGGGCTATGTCGCGATGGTGGACGAGGCGCTCGCCGCCATGCCGGCGCCGCCCACCCATGTCTTCGTCCAGGCCGGCGTCGGCGGCCTCGCCGCCGCGGTCGCCGGCCATCTCGCCGAACGCCTCGGCGCGCGGCGGCCGACGCTGGTCGTCGTCGAGCCCGACCGCGCCGCCTGCGTGCTGGAGACCGCGCGCGCCGGACGCCCCGTCCGCATCGCCGCCGGCGCGCCGACGGTGATGGCCATGCTCGAATGTTACGAAACCTCGCTGCTCGCCTGGCGCATCCTCGCCCGCGCCGCCGACGCCTTCATGACGGTGAGCGAGGAGGACGCCGTCGCGGCGATGAACCGTCTCGCCCGGCCCGAACCCGGCGATCCGGCGGTGGTGGCCGGCGAAAGCGGCGGTGCCGGTCTCGCCGGCCTGCTCCGCGTCGCCGCCGATGCCGGGGCACGGCAGACGCTCGGCTGCGGCGCGGAGGCGCGGGTGCTCGTCTTCAACACCGAGGGCGCGACCGACACGGCGCGCTACCGCGACCTCGTCGGCCTCGACCCGGCGCTAGTGTCCGGCGCCGGGTCAGCGCCGGATCAGTAATAGCCCTTCTTGATCAGCGGCTCGATCTTGTTGAGCAGCGCCTTGTCGTCGGTGCCGGCGGCGGTGTTGACGTTCATGCCCTCGAGGTCGAACCGCTTGGTCAGCACGCACTGCACCACCGGCAGGAAGCCCTGCATGTAGAGCTGCTGGTTCAGCGTCGCGGCGATGTAGCCGCTCTTCACCCCGGCGATGGTGGTCGGCGCGAGATCGATGCCGCCGACGACGATCTGCCCGGGCTTCTTGCCGGCCTCCTGCAACGCCTTCGGAATGAACGAGGTCACCAGCCCCTGCTGCGTGCCGATCGCCTTGAGCTTCGGATGCCGCTCGATGAAGGCGACGAGGATCGGCACCGACAGCGCCGGATCGGCGTTGACGGCGTTCGAGATGTTGAGCTTGTAGACCTTGAGCCCGGCCTTCTTCAGCCCCATCACCAGGCCCTCGTCGGATTCGCCGCGGATCCCCTCGGCGAAGACGCCGTATTCGAGCGCCTCGTCACCCGGCTTCAGGTGCCCGGCCTTGACCATCGCCGCCGCGGTGGTCTCGCCGCCCTGCACGAGATAGGTGCCGACATAGCCGAACCCGTTGGTCCGGTATTTCGCCTCGAGCTTGGGCAGCGGCACGTTCCCGGCGGTGACCACCATGCCCTGGGCCTCGGCCTTGCTCACCAGCGGCGCGAAGGCGGCGTTGCCCGGATGGCCCATGATCTCGGCGCATTGCGGCCCGGCGGCGATGGCCTGGCGGAACTGCTCGATCATCTTTTCCGGCTGCCAGTCGGAATATTGCGAGATCAGCCGCACGCCGAGCGCCTTGGCCGCCGCCTTGGCGCCGAGTTCGCGCGGCAGGGTCGAGGCGTCGCCGGGGCTGCCGCCCATCTGGAAATACATGGTCAGCCCGGCGCCGAGCTGGTGCTGCGGGGCCGCGGCGGCGGTGCCGCAGAACAGTGCCGCCGCGATGGCGGCCGCCGAAGCGAAGGAAGTCCTGAGTCTCATCTCGTCTCTCCCTGTGTTTGTCTTGAGGTGCCCGTCATGCCGGCGGGCTTTACTCGCGTTGCATCAGTCGTCGCTGCAGAGCCTTTATCCTCGCCGGGTCGCCGAGACCGGTGTGCAGCACCACCGCGGCGACGAACACGAGGCCGACGATCACCTCGACCCAGAACCCCGAAACCCCGGTCGCGACGATCCCGGCATCGAGCATGCCGATGATCATGGCGCCGAAGAAACTGCCGACCACGGTGGCCGATCCGCCGAACACCGAGGAACCGCCGATGAACACGGCGGCGAGCGCCGAGAGCAGCAGCCCCTGGCCCTGTGTCGAGAAATAGCTGAGATTGGCGACCGTCATCAGGAAGCTCGCGAAGCCGGCGAGCGCGCCCATCAGGGTGAACAGCTTGATCCGCTCGCGGACCGTGTTGATCCCGACCACCCGCGCCACCTCGCGCGCGTCGCCGATGAACAGCAGGTGCTCGCCGAAGCGGTGCCGGTTCAGGATCGCCCAGATCAGCACCGCGACGGCCACCGCCCACAGCGCCTCCACCGGCACGCCGAGCAGCGTCCCCGAGAAGACCCGCGCGATCACGGAGCCGGTCAGGTCGTTCAGCGCGTAGGACAGGCCGCCCGAGAGCACCGTCGCCACCCCGGTCCAGAAGAACGAGGTGCCGATGGTGATGATGATCGAGGGAATCCCGAGCGCGGCGACCAGCCAGCCATTGATCACGCCCACCAGCGCGCCGCCGCCGATCGCGGCGACCAGGCCGAGCCAGGGCATGTGCAGCTTGTCGGCGCAGAACGCGAACAGGAAGCCCGACAGCGCGATGACCGCCGGGAACGACAGGTCGATCTCCCCGGCCGCGACCACCAGCGTGAGGCCCAGCGAGAGCACCAGCATCGGCGGAATCGTGACGAGGAAGGAATTGTAGATCGGCCAGCGGAGGAAAACCTCCGGCGCGAACCCGATATAGATCCCGATCAGCGCGAAGAACACGACGATGATCGGCACCGCGCCGAGATGCGCGAACCAGCGCGGGGAGGGTTTCGGCGCCGCCGGGCGACCCTGGCTCACGTCGCTGCCGCTCATGCGTGGCCTCCTGTTGCCGGCGTGCCGTGTTGCAGGTCGATCAGGAACCGGGTGAGATCCTCGAGGGTCATCTCCGCCGGCCTGATGTTGGCGACGATCCGGCCGCGGTCGAGCACCACCAGCCGGTCCGCCAGCGCGTGAACATGCGCGAGATTGTGCTCGATATAGATCGCCGCGCGCCCCGAGCGCTTGATGGAGCGGACGAAGTCCAGCACCTTCTGCACCTCGCTGATGGCGAGTGCGGTGGTCGGCTCGTCGAGGATGATGAGGTCGGAATCGAAATGCATCGCCCGGCCGATCGCGATGCCCTGCCGCTCGCCGCCCGACAGCTTGGCGACGGTGGAATCCGCGTCGATGCCGACGCCGCGAAACCCGAGCTGGCGTTGCAGGATCTCGTTGGCGATGCGCCGCTGCTCGCGCACGTTGATGAACCCGAACCGGTTGACGATCTGCCGGCCGACGAAGAAGTTCCGCCACAGCGGCTGCTTCTCGCCGAGCGACTTCTCCTGGTAAACGGTCTCGAATTTCAGCGAATGCGCGCGCCGGACCGAATAATTGTAGAGGTCCACCGCCTCGTCGCGAATATACAGTCGTCCCGAACTCGGCCGGACAACGCCGGTCAGCGCCTTGATCAGCGTGGACTTGCCGGCGCCGTTGTCGCCGATCAGGCCGACAATCTCGTTGCGTCCGATCGCCAGATCTATATTGTCGAGAGCGCGGACCTTGCCGAACGAGACGCAGAGCTTCTCGGCGCGGACGATGTCGGACCAGCCGCCGGCCGCCCTCCTGTCTTCGTTCGGCGTGCCGCCGCCGGAAGCTGCGATCGCGTTGCCTGTTGCGCCCATGTTTCGGCTTTCGTTAACGTTTCCCGCCGTTGATTATCGATGAAAAACAGGTCAAGTCAACACTCCTGTCATCTCCGGCCTACAATTTTCCGTGCGGCGCCGCACCGGCTTTCCGCCGCGCGCCGGCTTGCCCGCGCCGCCGCCGCCTGATTTAACCATGCCAAACAGGGGAGACCGACCATGAACGAAATGCCGCCCGGAATCACGAAAGCCGACGAGGGGATCGACGGCGTGGTCTGGAACGTCCTCGGCCAGACCTACACGCTGAAGCAGGAGTCGGAACATTCGATGGCCTGGCACGCGGTCTTCCCGCCCGGCACCTTCGTCCCCCCGCACATCCACCCGACGCAGGACGAATTCATCTACATGCTGGAGGGAAAATTCGATCTCTGGCTCGACGGGCAGGACCTCTCGGCCGGCCCCGGCGACCTGGTCCGCATGCCGATGAACAGGCCGCACGGCATCTTCAACCGTTCCGACGCCGAGGTGAGATGCGTGTTCTGGGTCGCCCCCAGCCGCTCGCTGCGCGCCCTGTTCGAGCGCATCCACAACCTCGCCGACCCCGCCGAAATCGTCCGCATCGCGGCCGAGCACGAGGTCCATTTCCTGCCGCCGGGCTGAACCCGCCATGCGCGTGCTCATCGCCGGCGGCGGCATCGGCGGCCTCACCCTCGCCCTGATGCTGCACCGAAGCGGCATCGACTGCGTGGTGCTGGAGGCCGCGCCGGAAATCCGCCCGCTCGGC
>JAJZFF010000335.1 GCA_021805485.1 Pseudomonadota bacterium | reverse complement strand
CACATTGGCGCTGATCAGCGGCTTGACGCTGGACGAGCTCGTCGAGGTATTCAGGACCGAAACCTTGGCGAGCGCATTGGTGACAGGGCTGAGGAAGCTTGTGACGCCCGCCGCACCTGCCGCACCTGCCGCACCGGTTGCGCCCGTTGCGCCCGTAGCGCCCGTAGCACCTGTTGCGCCCGTAGCACCAGTTGCTCCGGTCGCACCCGTGGCGCCCGCCGAGCCCGTCGCCCCCGCCGAGCCTGTAGCCCCTGCCGAGCCCGCCGCCCCCGTCGAGCTACCCGTCGAGCCACCCGCCGTGCTTCCGCCCGCCGTGCCTCCCCCGCTGGATTTCGCTCCGGATGAACCTCCTCCGGTAACCGCGCCGGACACAGGGGTCACCGAAGGGCTGGAGCCGCATCCGGCGAGCGCCAGAACCGAACCCAAACCCAGGACATACAGTGTCGTGGCCAACACTTTCTTACGGAACGCCTTTGACATGAAAGCTCCACCTGCAAGTTGCAATGATTATTTTCGTCCGCTCAACCCGGGGGAAATCCGAGGATGAATGGCGATGGCAGTAACCTTTCATTAACATTGTAACGAAATACGATGTATTAATATTTTTTTAGATCGCAATGTCTAAATCTTTATTCAAAATGAATCTGAATCGATCCGCCCCGCCGCCTCGGCACCTTCTCTCTCCCGGGATGCCGATCCAAATGGCTGTCTGCCGAACGCCAGAGAGCCAACTGCCAGAGAGCCAACTGACGGTGTCTCGCCCTCGAAAGACCGTGCGCGAAGAAATAGTTGCTCAAGTCAACAATTCATGGCATTATTAATTATGGATAACGCAATGGATGGCGTCCGCGCGTTCAACCGTTTCTTCACCCGTTTCGTCGGCGCGCTCGACACCCGGTTCCTCGGCACCGAACTCACCCTCGGCGAAGCCCGGCTGCTCTATGAAATCGCCCAGGCGGAAGCGCCGCTGGCCGCCGACCTGCGCGCGGCCCTCGGCGTCAACGCCGGCCATGTCAGCCGCGTGCTGCGCCGCTTCGAGGAGCGCGGCTGGATCACCCGCAGCCCGGCCGCCGGCGATGCCCGGCGCCGACCAATCGCGCTCACGCCCGCGGGGCGCGACGTCTTCGCCGATCTCGACAGCCGCCAGCGCAACGCCGTCGCCACCACGCTCGACGGCCTCGCCCCCGCCCAGCAGCGCGACCTGGTCGGCGCCCTCACCCTCGCCCGCATCCTGCTCGGCGACCCTTCGACCCGCCGCTTCGCCCTGCGCCCCTTCCGGCCCGGCGACATGGGGCAGATCGCCGCGCGGCAATCCCTCATCTATCGCGAGACCTATGGCTGGGGCCGGCAGATCGAGGTGATCGAGGGCGAGGTCACCTCCGCCTTCCTGCGCAACTTCAAGCCCGGGCGCGAACAGTGCTGGATCGCCGAGATGGAGGGCGTCATGGCCGGCTCGGTCTTCCTCACCGACGAGGGCGACGGTCTCAGCCGCCTGCGCCTGCTCTATGTCGAGCCCTTCGCCCGCCGCCTCGGCATCGGCAACGCCCTGGTCTCGGCCTGCGTCGGCTTCGCCCGCGAGACCGGCTACCGGCGGATGACGTTATGGACCCACACCGTGCTCGAAAGCGCTCGCCGCATCTACGCCGCGCACGGGTTCCGCATCGTCGATGTCCATACCCACGAGGAGTTCGACAAGCCGGTCCAGAGCGAAACCTGGGAGCTCGACCTCGCCGCCGGCTGACCCGCTCCGCCTCAGGAAGCCGCGCCGGCCCGCCGCATGCCCGGATACTCCGGCTCGACGACGAACGGATACGGCCCCGGCAGATCGCCCACGCTGTCGAGCATCGCCGTCAGCCCCTCCGGCTCGGTCCAGCGCAGCAGGAAAATGCCGCCCGGCTCCAGATGGAAATAGGCCCGCGCCTTCGGATCGAAGGTGATCTCGCTCTGGTGCCCCGCGGCGGCCGGCACGCTCAGCAGCATCGTGCCGCCATGCGCGGCATGGATCGCGCGGTGATGATGCCCCGAGAGAATGGCCGCGACGTTCCCATGCGCCGCCGCCCGCGCCAGCAGCGCCTCGGACGAGCGCAGCATGATGCTGTCCATCGCCGCCACCCCGGTGATGACCGGCGGATGATGCAGCCCGATCAGCACCTTGCGTCCCGCCGCCGCCTCCAGCGCCGCATCCAGAAACGCGAGCCGTTGCGGGCACAGCTCGCCATGCCCCGCCCCCGGCACCACGCTGTCGAGCATGATCAGCCGGAACGGGCCGATATCGGCGGAATACTGCACGAAGTCCGGATCCGCCGTCACCCCCGGCAAATGGCCCAGCGCCGCGCGGAACGCCTCGCGCCGGTCGTGGTTGCCGGGCACCACATAGACCGGGCATGGCAGCTTGCGGTCGAGCAGCCGGTTCAGCTCCTCATATTCGTCGTCCCGCCCGCAATCCACGAGATCGCCGGTGATGACGATCGCCTCCGGCGCCGGATCCAGCGTCGCCACCCGGCGCAGCACGCGCTCGGCCATCATGTTGGTCTCGACCACGCGGTTGGCCGGCCGGCCGACCGGGCGGACATGCAGGTCGGAAATATGGGCAATCAGCAAGAGTCACCTCGAAGAGTGGCAAGGGCCTCGTCGCGCAGCGACGGGTCGCCCAGGATCAGCACGGTCCCGTCGGTCTCGGCGTCGAGCCGCAGCGCCCGGCCCGACCAGTCGCACATCGCCCCGCCCGCCGCCTCGACGATCGGCACCGACGCCGCCCAGTCCCACGGCTTGTGCCCGGCCTCGGCGATGATGTCGATCGCGCCGAGCGCCAGCAGTCCCGCGGCATAGGCATTGTCGCCCCACGACACCCGGCGGCAGGCCCGGCCGAGCCGGTCGAACGCCACGCGCTGCGCCGGCGCGAACCATTCCGGCCCGGTGCAGGAGAGTTCCGCCTCGCCCAGCGCCGCGCGCCGCCGGCAGCCCGGCACCCCGCCGAACGGGCCGTGGAACTCGATCTGCCCGCCGGCCGCCAGCCACCGCTCGCCGGTCATCGGCTGATCGATCAGCCCGAGCACCGGCACGCCGTCCTCGACCAGGCCGATCAGCGTCACGAAACTCGCCCGCCCGGTGATGAATTCCCGCGTCCCGTCGATCGGGTCGATCACCCAGTTGAACCGCCCGCGCCGGTCGTCGCCGAATTCCTCGCCGATCACCCCGAACCCCGGCGTGTGCCGCGCCAGCGCCGCGCGCATCGCCGTCTCCGCCGCCCGGTCCGCCGCCGTCACCGGGCTCGCATCCGCCTTGTCGTCGGCACCCACGCCGGCGCGGAAATACGGGCGGATCGCCGCCCGCGCGGCCTCCGCCGCGGCCTTCGCCGCCTCGATCGCGCCCTCGGGGATCATCCGGCGGCCAGCACCCGCGGCGCCTCCCCGTCCCACCAGATCGAAACCCGGCTGCCCTGTGCCACAGCGCCAGCCTCCGCACTCGGCATCGCCGCCGCGAGACTGAAGCCGCCATCCACCTCGATGCGGATCGACGTCAGCGCGCCGAAGAAAACCCGCGAGGCGACCACCCCCTCCAGCAACGCCTCCGCCGCCCCCGGCGGGCCGAGCCGCACCGTCTCCGGCCGCAGCAGCACATGCACGTCCGACCCCGCCGCCAGCCCGCGCGCCCGCGCCGCGGGCACCGCCCGCCCGCACAGCTCGACCAGCCCGGCCTCGGCGTCCCGCACCCGGCCGCGCAGTTCCGCCGCGGCGCCGACGAACCGCGCGACGAAGATGTTCGCCGGCTCGCCATAGATCTCCGCCGGCGTCCCCGCTTGGGCGATCCGCCCCTCCTGCATCACCACCACCCGGTCGGAGATCGACAGCGCCTCCTCCTGGTCATGGGTGACGAACAGCGTCGTCACCCCGGTCTCCTGCTGGATGCGGCGGATCTCGTCGCGCAGCTGCACCCGCACCTTGGCGTCGAGCGCGGACAGCGGTTCGTCGAGCAGCAGCAGCGCCGGGCGGATCGCCAGCGCCCGCGCCAGCGCCACCCGCTGCTGCTGGCCGCCGGAAAGCTGGTGCGGATATTTCCGCGCGTGCTCGGCCAGCCCCACCAGCGCCAGCAGCTCCGCCGCCCGCGCCTGCTGCGCCGCCGGCGTCTCCCGCCGCACCTTCAGCCCGAAGCGGACATTCTCCTCCGCCGTCATGTTCGGGAACAGCGAATAGGCCTGGAACACCATGCCCATGTTGCGCCGCGCCGCCGGCAGGGCGGTGATGTCGGCCCCCGCCAGCACCACCCGCCCGCCATCCGGCCGCTCGAACCCGGCGACGATGCGCAGCAGCGTCGTCTTGCCGCAGCCCGAGGGCCCGAGCAGCGAGACGAACTCCCCCTGCCCCAGCGCGAGGTCGATGCCGTGCAGCACGGTCTTGCCGCCATAGCGCTTCACCGCGCCGTCGATTTCCAGATGCGGCATCAGCGCGCCCCTCCGATCTGCACGCTGCGTCCGCCCCGGCCCGAGACCAGCACGCCGAGCATCGCCAGCCAGGTGATCAGGAAACTCAGCAGCGTCAGCGCCGAGGCCTGCGTCGCCGAGGTCTGGCCGACATAGTTGATGTAGACGGCGAAGGTGTTGAACAGCAGGATGTTGGCGAAGGTGAACTCGCCCATCACGATCGCGATCGTCAGCAGCGCGGCACCGACCAGCGCCGTCGTCAAATTCGGCACCACGACGCGGAAGATCAGCGTCCCCCAGCCGGCGCCGAGGCTCTGCGACGCCTCGGTCATTGTGCGAAGGTCGAGCACGCGCATGCCAAGGTCGAGCGCGCGATAGGTATAGGGCAATGCGAGGATCACGTAGGGTATCACCAGATAGTTGGGGGTGCCGACCAGCCAGTCCGGCCCCGTGTAGAGCGCCGTCATCCCGGCGACCAGCGCGATCGGCGGCACCACGAAGGGCAGCACCGAGATGAAATCGAACACCGGCCGCAGGCGCGGCACCCGCAGGTTCAGCCAGAACACCGCCGGCACCAGCACGACGAGCCCGAGCAGGATCGTCTCCACCGCCAGCCGCACCGAGAGGAACAGGCTCTGCCAGAGCTTCGGCTGGTGGAACAGCGCGACATAGGCGGCGAAGCCGTAGCGCGAGCCGCCTTCCCACAGGCTGAACGCGCCGGTCGCGAGCAGCGGGACGATGAAATACAGGCCGAGCAGTCCGAGCCACGCCTCCGGCAGCAACCGTCCGAGCACGCCTTTCATCGCCGCCCCCAGCGGCCGATCCG
>JAJZFF010000056.1 GCA_021805485.1 Pseudomonadota bacterium | reverse complement strand
ATTGCACAAGCTGACACCGCCCCTCGGCGTGTTGCAGGATCTCGGCTTCAAGGTCGGCCTCGTCACCGACGGGCGGATGTCCGGCGCCTCCGGCAAGGTGCCCTCGGCGATCCACGTGACGCCGGAATGCGCCTGCGGCGGCGCGCTGGCGAAGGTGAGGGATGGCGACATCATCCGGCTCGATTGCGAGGCCGGCATAGTGGAGGTTCAGGTGGATCAGACGGAATTCGAGGCACGCAAGCTGCCCGAGATCGATCTTTCGGCGCATCACCACGGCATCGGCCGCGACCTGTTCGGCGCCTTCCGCGCCGCCGTCGCCGGCGCCGATCTCGGCGCGAGCGTCTTCGCATGAACCGCCAGGACGGGCTCGCTGCCCTGCTCGCGGCCTCGCCGGTCATCCCGGTCCTGACCATCGACAACGCGCAGGATGCCATCCCGCTCGCCCGCGCCCTGATCGAGGGCGGCGTCGGCGTTGTCGAGGTTACGCTGCGCACGAAGGCGGCGATGGAGGCGATCGCGGCGATGGCCGAAGCGGTCCCGGAAATGGTCGTCGGCGCCGGCACCGTCCTCACCCCGTCGCAATATCGCGAGGTGGACGAGGCCGGCGCCAAATTCGTCGTCTCGCCCGGCTCCAGCCCGGCCGTCCACGCGGCGGCCGCGCAGAGCCGCGTGCCCTTCCTCCCCGGCGCGGCAACGCCGACCGAGGTGCTGCATCTGCTCGAAGCCGGCTTCCGCTACCAGAAATTCTTCCCCGCCGAGCAGGCCGGCGGCATCCCGATGTTGAAGGCGATCGGCGCGCCGATCCACGAGGTCACCTTCTGCCCGACCGGCGGCATCACCCCCGCCACCGCGCCCGATTACCTGGCTCTCGCCAACGTGATCTGCGTCGGCGGTTCCTGGCTCACCCCTGCAGCCGCGTTGCGTGCCGGCGACTGGGCGGGCATCACCAGGCTCGCCGCCCAGGCCGCCGCATTGAAACGGTAGCCTCGCTGTCTATCTCCCGATAGAGCCGCCGTCGCGGCGGCGATCGGGAGATGGCCATGAATTTCACGGTGATTGCCATCATCGCGGGTCTCGGCGGACTTCTGTTCGGCTACGACACCGGGGTGATCTCGGGTGCGTTGCTGTTCATCCGGCACGTCTTTCACCTCGGCCCGGCGATGCAGGGCGTAGTCGTCGCCATCGCGCTCGGCGCCGCGGCCGTGGGTGCTGCCTTCGCCGGCGCCCTGTCCGACAAATTCGGCCGCCGTCCCGTCCTGCTGGTCACGGCGTTGGTCTTCGTGCTTGGCGCGCTGCTCTCCGCCGCGGCCTGGAGCGTGGCGATCCTGCTCGCCGGCCGCGTCCTTGTCGGCGGCGCCATCGGCGTCGCCTCGATGCTGACACCGCTCTACCTTTCCGAAATGTCGCCGCGCGAAAAGCGCGGCGCGGTCGTGACGATCAACCAGGCCTACATCACCATCGGCATCGTGGTGTCCTACGGCGTCGGCTACCTGTTTTCCCATGGCGGCGACGGCTGGCGTTGGATGCTCGCGCTCGGCGCCCTGCCGGGTGTCATCCTGTTCGCCGGCATGCTGGTCTTGCCCGAGAGTCCGCGCTGGCTGGCCGGCAAGGGCCATCGCGAGGCCGCGCGCAAATCGCTCGCCTTCCTGCGCGGCGGGGCTGACGTCGAGGGCGAACTGCGCGATCTCCGGCAGGATCTTGCCCGCGAGGGCCGCGCGACCGCCCCCTGGTCCGTCCTGCTGGAGCCGCGCGCCCGCATGCCGCTCATCGTCGGCGTCGGCCTTGCCGTGTTCCAGCAGATCACCGGCATCAACACGGTGATCTATTTCGCGCCCACCATCTTCCAGAAGGCCGGCCTGTCCTCGGCCTCGGTCTCCATCCTCGCCACTGCCGGCGTCGGCCTCGTGAATGTGGTGATGACCTTCGTCGCCATGCGCTTGCTCGATTCCGCCGGCCGCCGCCGCCTGCTGCTGGTCGGCCTGTCGGGCATGCTGGTCACGCTGCTCGCCGTCGCCGGCGGCTTCATGGCCGGAATGCAGGGCGGCCTCGCCTGGGTCACGGTGATCTCGGTCGCCGCCTATGTCGCCTTCTTCGCCATCGGCCTCGGCCCGGTGTTCTGGCTGCTGATTGCCGAGATCTTTCCCCTCGCGGTGCGCGGCCGCGGCATGTCGCTCGCGACGATCGCCAACTGGGCGTTCAACATGCTGGTCTCGATCACCTTTCTCGACCTCGTCCACGGTCTTGGCCGCGGCCCGACCTTCCTGATCTATGCGGCGATGACGCTGATCACCCTCGTCTTCACCTGGTTCCTGGTACCCGAGACCAAAGGCCGCAGCCTCGAACAGATCGAGGCGGCGCTGGAAGGCGAGGGCCGTCTCGCCTGAAGCGGCGCGTCATCAGGCGAAGAAGATCAGCGTCGTCAGCGCGAAGAGGGGCAGCAACACGGCGAACGCCGCCAGCATGTAGCCGATGAAGCCCGGCATCCGCACGCCGCGCCGCGCGGCGATCGCGCGGATCATCAGGTTCGGCGCGTTGCCGAGATAGGTCAGCCCGCCGAACAATACCGAGCCGGCGGCGAAGCTGGTCAGCAGCGTCGCCGGCGGGACGACCAGCCGCGCCGCATTCCCCCCCGCCGCCTCGAAGAACATCAGATAGGTCGGCGCGCTGTCGAGAAACGCCGAGGACAGGCCCGAGGCCCAGAACCATCCCGCCGCCGATTGCGGCAGCCCCGCCGCCGCCACCGTGTGCAGCACCGGCGGGATCGTCGCGAAGATCGCGAAGAACAGAATGGCGATTTCGCGCATCGGCTCCCAGGCGAACTGGTTGCGCGCGCGGATTGCCCGCGGTGTCACCCGCTCGGAAATCGCGACGAAAAGGACCGCCGACAATGTGATCGCGATCTGCCCGGCCGGCAGCGATGCCGGCCCGATCGGGATCTCGGGTCCCGGCACGATCCCGGCCCCCGTCAATACGGCGATGAACATGCCCAGCATCGCGAGATTGGCGCCGCCGCGCACCCTGAGCCGCTCGGCCGGCCGCACCGGCTCACGCCGCGCCAGTCGCCAGTCGATCGCGAAGGCCAGGGCCAGCACCGGGATCACCACCACCAGCATCGGTCCGGCGAGGTTGAACAGCGGCCAGAAGAACGGCACCCCGCGCAGGAAGCCGATCAGCAGCGGCGGGTCGCCCAGCGGTGTCAGCGCACCCCCGGCATTGGCGACGACGAAGATGAACGCCAGCACGAGATGCCTTACCTCGCGCCGCGCCGCATTCGCCGCCAGCAGCGGGTGGATCAGCAGCAGGGACGCCGCGATCGTTCCCATCGCCGAGGCGAGCAGCGTGCCCACCGCCAGCAGCAGCAGGTTGCCTCCCGGCCGCCCCCATGGCCCGCCGGCGATCAGCACCCCGCCGCCCAGCGTGTAGAGCGCCATCAGCACCGCGATGAAGGGAAGGAAATCGACCAGCCCCGAGTGCCACAACTGTGTCAGCGCTGCCGTTGGCCCCGCGGCCTCGGCCCCGAACACGAGGCCGAGCGCCACCCAGAACAGGCTGATCCGCACCATGTACCGGTGCCAGATTCGTGGCGCCACGCCGGGCAGCAGCGCAAAGCTCGCCAGCGTGCCGAAGAACGGTACGAGCGCGGCGACGCCGGTCACGTGCGGGTGCATCGCGCGCCGCCTTTCAAGATGTTATCAGGCAGGGCAGGGCGGATTTGCGCGCGCGGCGGCCTCAAACTAAAGATGCGGTAACGGAACACGGACACGAAGGAGAGCACGCCCCATGGAAATGTCGGGAGAACGGCTGATTGCTGCGCCGCGCGAGGCGGTCTGGGCCGCGCTGAACGACCCCGAAGTCCTCAAGGCATGCATACAGGGCTGCGAATCCATTGAAAAGATCTCCGATAACGAGATGACCGCGACCGTCGCTGCCAAGATCGGCCCGATATCCGCCCGGTTCAATGGCAAGGTGACGCTGGCGGATCTCGATCCGCCGAACGCCTACACGATTTCCGGCGAGGGGCAGGGCGGCGTCGCCGGCTTCGCCAAGGGCGGGGCGAAGGTGCAGCTCGCCGATGCCGAGGGCGGCACGAAGCTGGCCTACCAGGTCTCCGCGCAGATCGGCGGCAAGATGGCCCAGCTCGGCGCCCGCCTGATCGATTCGGTGGCGAAATCCTACGCCGAATCCTTTTTCACGAAATTTTCCGAACGGCTCGCGCCGGCGCCTGCGCCCGAAGTCGTACCCGCACCCGCACCAACCGCCACCAAGGAGACGACCAGCATGGCCGACCACGCCCACGAACACGCCCACCCCGCCCACGGCGAGGACCGCAGCAACCCGGTCGTCGCCGGTCTGCCCCTCGGAATTTGGGTCCCCATCATCATTTCCGCCGTTGTCGTGGCGCTGGTCATTTCTAAATTCCTTGGATGACCGAAACAGCGCTTCCTCGAACCGTCTCCGAAACCGCCGAACTTCTCGCGCGCGGCAACTATGTTGCCGACCGGGCGCTGGCGACCAGCGTCCATCTCGCGCTCGCCATGGGCCGCCCGCTCTTCCTTGAGGGCGAGCCAGGCACCGGCAAGACGGAGATCGCCAAGGTGCTGGCCGAGCAGCTCGGCCGGCGCCTCGTGCGCCTGCAATGCTATGACGGGCTCGATCTCGCCGCCGCCGCCTATGAGTGGGACCACGCCCGCCAGCTGATGGAAATCCGGCTCGCCGAGTCCGGCGGCGCCAGCCGCGCCTCCCTGCGTGAAACGCTCTACTCCGCCGAATTCCTGCTCCGCCGCCCGCTGCTCTCGGCGATCGATCCGGGCCTGCCGCCCGCCGTCCTGCTGATCGACGAGCTCGACCGCGCCGACGAGCCCTTCGAGGCCTTCCTCCTCGAATTGCTGGGCGATTTCCAGATCACCATTCCCGAGCTCGGCACCATCGCCGCCTCCACCCGGCCCGTCGTCGTCATCACCTCCAACCGCACCCGCGAGGTGCATGACGCGATCCGCCGCCGCTGCCTCTACCAATGGGTCGACTACCCCGATGCCGCCCGCGAGCGCGCCATCCTCGCCGCCCGCGCCCCCGGCGTGCCGGCGAAGCTCTCCGCCCAGGTGGTCGAGTTCGTCCAGCGCATCCGCACCACCGACATCTTCAAGCTCCCCGGCGTCGCCGAAACCATCGACTGGGCCTCGGCCCTCGCCGCGCTGGACGAGGTCGAGCTCGCCCCCGCCGCGGTCGAGGACACGCTTGGCGCACTGCTTAA
>JAJZFF010000153.1 GCA_021805485.1 Pseudomonadota bacterium | reverse complement strand
GCCAACCCGCCCGCCTTCCTCCGTGCGCTCCCCAAAATGCAGCACGCCGCGCAGAAAGGTCCCGGTGGTCAGCACCGCCGCCCGGCAGGCGATGCGCGCGCCCGCACCGGTGATCACCGCGGCCAGCGCGCCATCCGCCGTCAACTCAAGATCGGCGGCCTCGCCTTCGAGGATCGTCAACCCATCCTGCGCGGCCAGCAGCGCCTGCACCGCCGCGCGATACAGCCCCCGATCGGCCTGCGCGCGCGGCCCCCACACGGCCGGCCCCTTGCTGCGGTTGAGCATCTTGAAATGGATGCAGGCGGCATCCGCGGCCCGGCCCATGACGCCATCCAGCGCATCGATCTCGCGCACCAGATGCCCCTTGCCGATCCCCCCGATCGCCGGATTGCACGACATCTCGCCGATCCGGTCCCGCCGGTGGGTCAGCAGCGCAGTCCGCGCCCCCATCCGCGCCGCCGCCGCCGCCGCCTCGGTGCCGGCATGGCCGCCGCCGATCACCACAACATCGAACATCTCGCGCAAGCTCGTCATGCGCGGGCCTATAGCACCATTTGCCGAGGGGAAGGCTATTTGCCGATGCAGAAGCTGGAAAATACCTGGTCGAGCACGTCCTCGACGCCGATCGTCCCGGTCAGCCGGGCCAGCGCCACCGCCGCCGCCTGCATCTCCTCGGCCCGCAATTCCGGCACGTCGATGGCAAGCGCCCGGTCCAGCGCCGCCGCCACGTCGCGCAGGCAGGCGATCTGCCGGGGCCGCGGCAGCGCCGGCCCGGCGCCGCGCTCGACCAGCGCCTCCACCCGCGCGCGCAACGCGGCCAGCAGATCCGCCAGCCCCGCGCCTGTCCGGGCACTCACCGCCAGCATCGCCGCCGGTACCGCGCCGCCCAGATCCGCCTTGGTGGCGATCCGCAGCGCGGGCACATCCGCAGGCGCGTCGGGAACTACGAAATCGGGCGCAGCACCGCAAAGGATCAAAAGATCAGCCCGGCGCGCATGGGCCTCGGCCCGGCGCACGCCCTCCGCCTCGATCGCATCATCCGACCGCCGCAGCCCCGCCGTGTCCACCAGCCGGACCGGAACCCCACCCAAATCGAGCCGCACGCCGATCGCATCGCGCGTCGTCCCCGGAATGTCGGAGACGATCGCAACCTCCTCGCCGGCAAGCGCGTTGACCAGGGTGGACTTGCCGGCATTCGGCGCGCCGAGCACGACGATCTCCACCCCCTCGCGCAGCCGCTCGGCCGCAAGCCCGGCGCCGATGGCGGCAACGATTTCGTCGCGCAGCCGCGCCATCGAAGCCAGCATCGCGGCTTCCACCTCCGCCGGCAGGTCTTCATCCGCGAAGTCGATCAGCGCCGCGAGCTGCGCCATCAGCCCGATCAGCGCCTCCCGCCAGGCGGCGACCGCCCGACTCATCGCCCCGCCCGCGAGGTCGAGCGCGAGTTGCCGTTGCGCCTCGGTCTCGGCGTCGATCAGGTCGGCGATGCCCTCGGCCTCCAGCAGGTCGAGCCGGCTGTTGAGAAAGGCGCGGCGGGAGAACTCGCCCGGTTCCGCCGGCCGCGCGCCGAGATCGAGCAGGGCGGCGGTGATCGCCGCGCGCACCGCCCGGCCGCCATGCAGGTGGAACTCGGCATAATCCTCGCCGGTCACGCTGGCCGGGCCGGGAAACCACAGCAGCAGCCCGCGGTCGATGATTCCGCGCCGCCCGTCGCGAAAACTGCGCAGGCTGGCGCGGCGTGGCGCCGGCAGGCTGCCGGCCAGCGCCCCGATCACCCGCGCCACCCCCGCCCCGCTGAGGCGGAGGAGCGAAATGGCGCCGCCGACGCCGCTCGCCGGCGCGAAGATCACGTCGGACGGAGCGAGACTCATTTCGCCGGCGCGACCTCGCCCGGCAGCATCAGCTCGGCGACCGGGCGGCCGCCCTGCAAATCCTCGGTCAGGATGCGGTCCACCGCGTCGCGGTCCGGCACGCGATACCAGCGCCCTGCCGGGTAGATCACCACGGTCGGCCCGTGCTCGCAGCGGTCGAGACAGCCGGCGGCGTTGATGCGCACGCCCTGCAGGCCGAGTTCCTTCGCGCGGGCCTTCATGTAGTCGCGCAGTTTCTCCGATCCCTTGCCGCCGCAGGAGCCGCGCGGATGTCCCTCCGGGCGGTGATTGCCGCAGACGAAGACGTGATGGGCGAAATACGGAGGCTGCGCCGGAACATCATTCATGTCGTTCAGCTTTCATATCAATCTCGGGAAGAGCCCTCGCGTTCGGGCGCCGGACTGCTATCTACCGGAGCAGAAACGCTTCAGAAAGTCCGCAGCTCCATGTCCAGCACGCTCGACCGCAACACCCTCGCCGACGCCACCTCGCCCTATCTGCTCCAGCACGCCGACAATCCGGTCCACTGGCAGATGTGGTCGGACGCGACGCTGGCGGCAGCACGGGCGGCGAACAGGCTGATCCTGCTCTCGATCGGCTATGCCGCCTGCCACTGGTGCCACGTGATGGCGCATGAGAGCTTCGAGGACCCGGCGACGGCGGCGCTGATGAACCGGCTCTACGTCAACATCAAGGTCGATCGCGAGGAACGGCCGGACATCGACGGCATCTACATGACCGCGGTGCAGGCGATGGGCGAGCAGGGCGGCTGGCCGCTCACCGTGATCATGACGCCGGATGGCGCGCCGATCTTCGGCGGCACCTATTTCCCGCCCGAGCCGCGCTGGGGCCGGCCCTCGTTCCGGCAGGTGCTGGAAATGGTCGCCGATGCCTGGAAAAAGGACGGCGAGAAATTCGCCCGCAGCGGCGCCTCGCTGCTCAGGCGCATCGCCGCCCATGCCGAGCTGAAGCCCGGCGCGCCGATCGCCCCCGGCGACCTCGCGGCGGTGACCGAGCGGTTCCTCGGCATGATGGACTGGGAGGAAGGCGGGCTGCGCGGCGCGCCGAAATTCCCCAACGCGCCGATCTTCCGCTTCCTCTGGGGCGAATATGCCCGCACCGGCCGGCACGAGGCGGGTGCGGTCGTCGCGCTGATGCTCGCGCGGATGGCCCAGGGCGGCATCTGCGACCATCTCGGCGGCGGCTTCGCCCGCTACGCCACCGATGAAAGCTGGCTGGTGCCGCATTTCGAGAAGATGCTCTACGACAACGCTCAACTGCTCGACCTGCTCGCCCTCGCCCATGCCGCCGAGCCGGACCTGCTGCTGGCCGCCCGCGCCGCCGAACTGGTCGAGTGGCTGCGGCGGGACATGCGGGCGCGGCACGACCCCGCGCCGGACGGGACGCTCGCCTTCGCCGCCTCGGAAGACGCCGATTCCGAGGGCGAGGAAGGCAAGTTCTATGTCTGGACGCGCGACGAGATCGCATCCGTGCTCGGGGCGGACATGGCGCTGTTCGAGGATCACTACCCCTGCCCCGCCGCCGGCAACTGGGAGGGCAAGCTGATCCTCACCCGTGCCACGCACCCCGAACACCCCGAGACAGAGGCGCGCCTCGCCGCCCTGCGCGCCCGCCTGTTCGCCGCCCGCGAAGGCAGGGTCCGCCCCGGCTGGGACGACAAGATCCTGGCCGACTGGAACGGCCTCGCCATCGCCGCCCTCGCGCGGGCGAGCGCGGTCTTCGCCCGGCCGGACTGGCTCGATCTCGCCATCACGGCGCACGGTGCGGTCACCGCCCTGCTCGGCCGCGAGGACGGGCGGTTCGACCATGCGATCCGCCGGGGCAGGATCTCGGCCTCCGGCCTGCTCGACGACCAGGCGGCGATGCTGCGCGCCACCCTGGCCCTCTACCAGGCGACCGGGCGCGCCGCCTATCTCGACCAGGCGGAGCTTATCGCCGCGGCGACGCTGGCCGCCTTCGGCGACGGCCAGGGTGGGCTTCATCTCACCGCCGCGGACGCGGCCGACCTGCCGGGCGGCATCCGCCCCCGCGCCTCATTCGACAACGCGACCCCCTCCGGCGCCGGCCTGTTCGCCGAGGGGCTGGCGATCCTGCATCACCTGACCGGCAGCGCCGCGCATCGCGACGCGGCGGCAGCGCTGATCGGCGCGCATACCGGCGAGCGGCGCGCCCTTTCCGCCTTCCCCACCCTGCTCGGCGCGGCGGCGCTGCTGGAGGAGGGGGCGAGCGTCGTCATCGTCGGCGATGCGGCCGATCCGCGCTTCGCCGCACTGCACCGCGCCGCCCTCGCCCATTTCGACCCGGCGGTGGTGGTGCTGCCGGTGAGCGATGCCGCCGCGCTGCCGGACGGCCACCCGGCGCATGGCAAGAGTGCCGCCGAACCCGCCGCCTTCGTCTGCCGCGCCCAGGTCTGCTCGCTGCCGGTGAGCGATCCGGCGCTGCTGCGCGGCCAGATTTCCCAACGCGCCGGCGTGGCGTAAACCCGACCACAGGCTGACCCAGAGGCTGACAAGGACAGATTCATGGCTGCGATAGACGAAACTGCGGTGCGCGCGCGCATCGGCGCCTTCCGGACGGCGGAGGGCGCGGGCATTCCCGCCGGCATGGTGGACAGCGTCGCCACCCGCGAGGGGCTGGTGCAGGTGGCGCTGATGGTGGCGAAGGCGGATGCCGCGCGGCAGGAGCCGATGCGCCGGGCGCTGGAGGCCGATCTCGCCGCGATGCCGGGCGTGCGCAACGCGACGGTGATGTTCACCGCCCCGCGCGCCGCCGCCCCGCAGCCACAGGCGCAGGCGCAGGAGCCGGGCACGCTGCTCGGCCAGGTGGGCTCGATCGTCGCGGTCGCCTCGGGCAAGGGCGGGGTCGGGAAATCGACCGTCGCCGTCAATCTCGCGGTGGCGCTGGCGCGGCAGGGCAAGCGCGTCGGCCTGCTCGATGCCGACATCTACGGCCCCTCGCTGCCGCGCATGCTCGGCACGAAGGGCAAGCCCGAGATGGCGGGCAACAAGCTCGTGCCGATCGAGGCCTGGGGGCTGAAGGCGATCTCGATCGGCCATGTCGTCGAGGAGGAAACCGCGATGGTCTGGCGCGGGCCGATGGTGCTCAACGCGCTGACCCAGCTGATGACGCAGGTGGCCTGGCCCGAGCTGGATGTGATGGTGCTCGACCTGCCGCCCGGCACCGGGGACGTGCAGCTCACCCTCGCCCAGCGGCTGAAACTCGCCGGCGCGGTGATCGTCTCCACGCCGCAGGACATCTCGCTGCTCGATGCGCGGCGCGGCATTTCGATGTTCCGTCAGGTGCGGGTGCCGATCCTCGGCGTGGTCGAGAACATGAGCTTCTTCTGCTGCCCGAATTGCG
>JAJZFF010000120.1 GCA_021805485.1 Pseudomonadota bacterium | reverse complement strand
GGCACTCAGCCCGCAATGCGGCTTCGCCTCTACCGAGGAGGGAAACCTCCTCACCGAGGCGCAGCAATGGGCGAAGCTGCGGCTCTGCGTGGAGGTGGCGCAAGAGGTCTGGGGCGCCGTCTAGCGCGCGACGAGGCCGCTCAATAAGGCAATGGGATAGCGTCGGATCCGCGCTTCGCGTGGCGCGGATCCGGTTCCGACCTCGCCGCCCCCGGGTGGGACGCGTCCGGGATGGGACGCGCCCCGGGTTCGACGCGCCGTATGGGGCGCGTACGCCGCGATGGGTGATCCGCTCGGGATCGAGCCGTCAGGCCCTCTGGCTCGTCCCGCGTCCCATGGAGCCCGGAGCCGTCTGGCGCAGAAATCATGACGCGCAGGTTAAAAAAAATTGATCTGGATCATGGTCCGAATATTTCATTCACGATAAATTCCCGCGCTGTCCGGCGATGGGCTGGATGGTGAATTGAGATGGCTGCCGTCCTGCGACGCGGAGGGCATATCGCTCCGCGTGGCGTCCGGCACGCAAGGAGGAGCGACATGAGAGCCGGACTGGAATTTTCTACCTGCATGACCGCCGTTCTGGCGCTGCCGATCGCCATCGGGGCGGCCCTGGTGCCTCAGGCCGCGCGAGCCACGCCGATGCTGACCTGGGATACGGTGGTCAATAACGCGATCATCGCGCCGACTTCCACTCCCCAGCAGAAAACCGCATATTATTTCAGCTACAACCAGCCGGCGGTGAACATCTCGGGTGAGGTTGCCTTCCGCGCCCGCGCCAAGCCGCTCAGCGGCGGTGGCGGTGGCGGCGGCGGCGGCGGCGGAACGGTGCAGGGCGTCTATACCCGCGACATGGGCCAGGCCGGCTCCGCCATCCAGGTGCTGGCGGACAACAAGGGCACCGTCGTGCCCGCGCCGAACACGACCGGGGCGACCTTCGTCGAGTTCCCCTCGGTCCCGCGCATCGACCAGAGCTCGAGCACCGTCACGTTCCGCGGCCAGTCCCAGCCGGTCTACACGCTCCTGGATGGCACGAAGACCGGGACCTCGGGGGTGTTCACCAATCCCGGCGGGACGCTGATCACCGGGGTCAATCAGCTCGGTGACGCCGGCTTCACCCAGTTCCAGGTGCCGAATACCCCGGTGGGCACCGGCTTCGACCAGTTCCCCGGCGCCCCGGCCTCGGCCGACGGGTCGACGCTGGTGTTCAAGGGCAACTACACGGTGAACGGCGTCGGCGACACCGGCGTGTTCTACCGCAACACCGCCAGCCCCACCGCGCCGGTGGTGGCGATCGCGCAGAGCGGCGAGGCCATTCCCGGTGGCGGCGGCGCCACGTTCGGCTCCACCGCGCCGCCCACGGCGGCGCAGGGCAAGGTGGTGTTCACCGGCTACAACAACGAGGCGGCGCCGACGGCGGGCGGCATCTATATCGCGCCGCTCAAGCCCAGCCCCACGCTCACGCCGCTGGTCAGCATCGGCCAGGCCGTTCCCGGCGTTTCCGGCCAGACCTTCACCGGTTTCGGTGAAGCGCTTTCCTTCGACGGCAAGAATGTCGGCTTCTGGGGTTCCTGGGGCAGCGCCACGATGACGGTGCACATGACCTGCCCGACCGAGGGCAACGCAGCCCGCACTGCCTACTGCCTGCAGCAATACCCGAACGGGGTGAACCTCACGGAGCCGAAGAACCAGGGCATCTTCGTGGCCGACAGCACCACCGGTCAGATCAAGATGATCGCCCAGACCGGCCAGAACGGCTTCACCGACTTCCTGTCGTGGAACTTCTCCGGCGCCGTGCCGGGGACCAGCACGGACGCGGAGCCGGCGCGCTGGCGCAGCTCTGCCTATGTCTCGTCCGTCGGCGACAACGTCGTCTTCCTCGGCCAGAAATCGACGGTCGACGGGCTCTATGCCGGGTTCGATTCGCAGCCCGGCGTGCAGACGCTGCTCGACACCACGTTCAGCGGCCAGTCGGTGGATCCGGCCGCGCCCACCGGATCGCTGATCTCCTCGATCGGGCTGGAGCGGGACGGCTATCGCAATGGCTGGCTGGCGATCACGGCCACCATGCTGGATCCGACGACGGCCGAGAGCTGGGCCGGGATCTACGTCGCCAATGTGCCGGAGCCCGGCACGCTGGCGCTGCTCGGCAGCTTCGCGCTGGCCTTCGGCGCCGTCCGCCGGCGCGGCTGGGGCCGGGGTCCCGATGCCGGTGGCCGTGCAGGGCTTTGAGACGGGCGCGGCACTCGCCGCCCGCCCCGGGTCGTGGCCGGCGCGACGGCGCCGGTCCGGCCGGGTCGGGCGGTGGCCCGCTCCGCCGCCTCCGCCGCACTTGACCCCGCGGCCGCGCGCGGTATAAGCCCCCCTTCCTTGGCGGCCGGGGCTCCGGCGGCCCCGATGTGGCAGCCCCGGTGTGGCAGGCGGATGTCGCATGCGCCGGCCGGGTTTTGGGATCAAGATTGATGTTCGCAGTCATCCGTACCGGCGGCAAACAGTACCGCGTCACGCCGAACGCCGTCCTCAAGGTGGAGAAGCTGGAGGCCGAGCCGGGCGGCACGGTCACCTTCACCGATGTGCTCGCCCTCGGCGCGGAGGGCAGTCTGACGCTCGGGGCGCCGACCATCCAGGGGGCCTCCGTCACCGCCACCGTCATCGCCCAGGACCGGCTGGAGAAGGTGATCATCTTCAAGAAGCGCCGGCGGCAGAACAGCCGACGCAAGCAGGGCCATCGTCAGCACGTCACCGTGCTGCGCGTGGCCGCGATCAACGCGGCCTGAGCCCGCGGCAGGAGAGACAGACATGGCCCACAAGAAAGCCGGCGGCTCCTCGCGCAACGGGCGCGATACCGAGGGCCGTCGCCTCGGCGTCAAGAAGTCCGGCGGGCAGAGCGTCGTCGCCGGCAACATCATCATCCGCCAGCGCGGCACCAAGGTGCGCCCCGGGCGCAATGTCGGCGTCGGCCGCGATCATACGCTGTTCGCGCTGGTCGCTGGCCGGGTCGAATTCACGCGCAAGAGCGAAGGGCGCGTGCATGTCTCGGTCACCCCGCCGGCCGCCGCGGCCGAATAGCGCCCTCCCCGAGCACCGCCAGCACCCGGGGTCGGCGCAAGCCGGCCCCATTTTCGTCTCAGCGTCATGAAATTCCTCGATCAGGCCAAGATCTACGTGCGCTCCGGCGACGGCGGCAACGGCGTGGTCGCGTTCCGGCGCGAGAAATACATCGAGTTCGGTGGGCCGGACGGCGGCAATGGCGGGCGCGGCGGGGATGTCGTCGTCGAGGCCGTCGCCGGGCTGAACACGCTGATCGATTTCCGCTACACGCAGCATTTCCGCGCCGCCAAGGGCGGCAACGGCGCCGGCTCGGACCGCACCGGCGCGGGCGCGCCGCCGCTGATCATCCGCGTTCCGGTCGGCACCCAGATTCTCGCCGAGGATCGCGAGACGCTGATCGTCGATCTCGACGCGCCGGGCAAGCGCTTCGTCCTCGCCCATGGCGGCGATGGCGGCTTCGGCAATACGCACTACAAATCCGCCACCAACCGCGCCCCGCGCCGCGCCGATCCCGGCTGGCCGGGGGAGGAGCGCTGGGTCTGGCTGCGGCTGAAGCTGATCGCCGATGCCGGGCTGATCGGCCTGCCCAATGCCGGCAAATCCACCTTTCTCGCCGCCGCCTCCGCCGCGCGGCCGAAGATCGCCGATTATCCCTTCACCACGCTCACCCCGCAGCTCGGCATGGTGCGGCTCTCGCACAGCGAGGAATTCGTCCTCGCCGACATTCCCGGGCTGATCGAGGGCGCGCATGAAGGCGCCGGGCTCGGCGACCGGTTTCTCGGTCATGTCGAGCGCTGCGCCGTGCTGCTCCATCTCGTCGATGGCGCCGCGGGGGACGTGGTGCGCGCCTGGCGGCAGGTGCGCGCCGAGCTCTCCGCCTACGGCGCGGGGCTCGCCGAGAAGCCGGAGCTGATCGCGCTCAACAAGTGCGATGCCATGACCCCGCGCGAGACGTCGGCCCGCCGCGCCGCGCTGGCGCGGGCCTCGGGCCGGCCGGTGCTGCTCGTCTCCGCCGCCACCGGGGCTGGCATGGCGGAGGCGCTGCGCGCCATCGCCGATACCGTCGCCGCTGCAAGGCAGGCCCGCGCGGCATGAGCCCCCGCCTGGCCGACGCGCGCCGGCTGGTGGTGAAGATCGGCAGCGCGCTGGTGGTGGACGCAGCGCGCGCGGCGCCGCGCACCGCCTGGCTGGACGCGCTCGCCGCGGATCTGGCCGCCTGCCGCGCGCGCGGCACGGAGGTGCTGGTGGTCAGCTCCGGTGCCATCGCGCTCGCCCGCCGCAGCCTCGGCCTCACCGGGCGGCGGCTGCGGCTGGAAGAGAAGCAGGCGGCGGCTTCGGTCGGCCAGATCCGTCTCGCCCAGGCCTGGGCCGAGGCGCTTTCCGCGCACGGGCTGACCGCCGCGCAGCTGTTGCTGACCCTCGACGATTCGGAGGATCGCCGCCGCTACCTCAATGCGCGTGCGACCCTGGCGACGCTGCTGGGGCTCGGCGCGGTGCCGGTGATCAACGAGAACGACACCGTGGCGACGGCGGAAATCCGCTTCGGCGACAATGACCGGCTCGCCGCGCGCGTCGCCGAGATGGTGCAGGCGGACCAGCTCATCCTGCTCTCCGACATCGATGGTCTCTACACCGCCGATCCGCGGCGCGACCCGGCGGCGCAGCATCTGCCGGTGGTGAGCGCGATCACCGAGGAGATCGAGGCGATGGGCGGGGAGCCGCCGCCGGGCTATTCCTCGGGCGGCATGCGCACCAAGCTGGTGGCCGCGCGCATCGCCACAGGCGCCGGCTGCGCCATGGCGATCGCGCGCGGGGGCATGGACCACCCGCTGCGCGCCCTGGCCGATGGCGCGCGCTGCACCTGGTTTCTGCCCGCGCCCGAGGGGCGGTCGGCACGGAAGCTCTGGATTCTCGGCAGCCTGCAGCCGCAGGGCGCGCTCATCGTCGATGCCGGCGCGGCCAAGGCGCTGGCCGAGGGGAAATCCCTGCTGCCCGCCGGCGTGGTCGCGGTGGAGGGGCGCTTCGGCCGCGGCGACCCGGTTCTGGTCCGCAGCCCGGACGGCCGGCTGCTGGCCCGCGGGCTCTCCGCCTACGCCAGCGAGGAGGCCGCCCGCATCATCGGCCACCGCTCCGAGGCCATCGAGGCGATCCTCGGCTGGCGCGGGCGCGACGAGCTGATCCATCGCGACGATCTGGCGCTCGTGTGAGGGGCGGGTTTACAGGCCGGGACGCGGCCCTGATACTCGCGGCGGGTGTGGCGAGCATCCGATCATCGAGGGAGGAAGTGCGGAATGAGGAAACTGTTTCTAGGGGTGG
>JAJZFF010000559.1 GCA_021805485.1 Pseudomonadota bacterium | reverse complement strand
GGCCAGATCGTGGCGATGCTCGGCACCGTTCCCCCGGCCGGAACGCTCCAGACCTCGAAGCCGGCGATCCCCGGGCGCGACGACACGTAGCGCAGCGTCTGCCGCCCGTCAGCCTCCGGGGCCGCATAGACCATGATCATCCGGCCCCCCGCAGCGCCCAGCGCGCCGGCCGCGGCCTCGAGGGACGAGGGGTCCATGCCGCGCCTCGACGGCATGTTCACGACGCCCTCCGCGCATCCGGCATGCGGGCCGAGGCGCGCGCGGCAGGCGCCGGCGCGGCGGCCGGACGCTCGATCACCTGTTCGACCGTCTGGAAATCGCGCCACATCGCGCGCGGCCACCACAGGCCCAGCACCAGCAACGGGATCAGCGCGAGCCACATCGGCGCGACGGTCCAGGCCCCGAGCCGCGCCGGCCTCGGCGCGTCATCCCCGGCCGGCTCGAAATACATGACGCGAAAATGATCGAGGAAGCCGATGAAGATCAGGATCAGCAGAACCAGCATCACGATCGCCGCCCAGAGCCCGGCGCCGCGGAAACCGGCGCGCAGGATGGTCAGCTCGCTGGCGAACAGGCCGAAGGGCGGCGCGCCGGTGATCGCGACGGCACCGGCCAGCCAGAGTGCTGCGGCGACCGGAAAGTGGCGCGCATAGTCGCGGATCCGCGTCATCGACCGGGTGCCGAAACTGCGCATCGCGTTGCCGGCGCCGAAGAACATCAGCGACTTGTTCAGGCTGTGGTTGAGCATGTGATACATCGCGCCCGCGACGCCGAACGGCCCGCCGAAACCGAAGCCGAGGGCGACGATGCCCATGTGCTCGACGCTGGAATACGCCATCAGCCGCTTCACCCCGCGCTGGCGCACGATGAACAGCGCCGCCACCAGGAGCGAGGCGGTGCCGAACACCGCAAGGATCTGGTCGGGCAGCATGAACAGCCCGGCCCGGTGCAGCACCGCGAGATAGCGCACGATGCCCGCCATCGCCGCGTTCAGCAGCGCGCCGGAGAGCATCGCCGAGACCGGCGCCGGCCCCTCGCTGTGCGCATCCGGCAGCCAGGTGTGCATCGGCGCCAGCCCGACCTTGGTGCCGTAGCCCACCAGCACGAGCAGGAACCCGAGCACGAGCAGCGCGCGGTCCATGTGCGGCGCGGCATGCCGCAGGACGCGCCAGGTCATGTCGTAGGTCGGCCCCAGGCTGAACGTCCCGGCCCAGTAGAAGATCACCGTGCCGAGCAGCGCCAGCGTGATCCCGGCCGAGACGATGATGATGTATTTCCACCCCGCCTCGATCGCCTCCGCCGCCCGCTCGAACGCGACGAGGAAGGTGCTGACCACCGTCGTCATCTCGATCGCGATCCAGTAAAGCCCGGGATTGTTCATTAGCGGCGCGATGAAGATGGTCAGCGCGAACAGGGCGAAGAGCTGGTAGAACCGCGGCAGCCGCGCCTCCTCGCCGAGCATCCGCATGTAGCCGCAGGCATGGATCGAGGCGAGCAGGTAGACCACCGCGGCGCACAGGATGATCCAGGCGCCGAGCGGATCGACGATCAGGTAGCGCCCGAGATAGCGGACCCCGGCGGCGGGGGCGGAAACCGTCATCGCGACCGCGGCGATGAAGCAGAGCCCGGCCGCGGCGAGGTTCAGCCGCTCCGCGAGACGCGGCCGCGGCACGGCCAGCATCGCCAGCACCGCCAGCGCCGGCGCGCCGATCAGGACCGATGTCGCGATCCCGGTCATCTCAGCCCACCAGCCGCCGCAGTTGCAGGGCACTCGTGCTGCCGACCTGCCCGACGAGATAACGCACCAGCACGCCGAAGCAGACGACGACGATGAGCAGGTCGAACAGGATCACGAGTTCGAGCAGCATCGGCATGCCGGGCACGAGAATCTGCGTGCCGAGGAAAATGCCGTTCTCGAGGACCAGCAGCCCGAGAACGTGACTGACCGCCTCGTGCCGCACCGCGAGCATCAGATAGCCGATCAGCTTCATCGACAGCATGACCGTCAGCGCCAGCACGACGACCTCGGCCGTCAGGTGCAGCGCCTGCGTCATCCGCGCGGCGACGACGAGCGAGAACACGACGGCGCCGGCGCCCAGCACCAGACTCGACCCCGGTCGCAGCAGCGGTTCGAGCTCCCGCTCGATCGTCAGCCGCCGGATGATGCGGAGCAGCAGGTAGGGCAGCAGCGTTCCGCGGAACGCCAGGGTCAGCAGCGCGATGACATAGAGTTCGGGATAATGGTCGATATACCCGACCGCCGCCGAGAGCGCCGCGATCGCCCACGATTCCGCGGCGAAGGCGATGAGGTAATGCCGCAGCCAGCGCGAGCCGAGCATGACGAAGGCGAGCAGCAGGCTGGCGATGGCGAGAACGCCGAACAGCGAGGCTTCGACCGGTGTGGCGTGAAACCCGTGCATCACCCGAGTCCGATCTGCGTGCCGATGATGGCGAGGACCGCCAGCAGGAACGAAACCGCGAGCGGTTCCTGGTAGCGGTAGAAGCGCAACCGCGCCTGGATCGTGTCGACCGTCACGATGGCGCCGGCGACGATGACGAATTTCACGATCACGCCGGCGGCACTGCCGAGCACGCCCGGCGCCAGCCCGCGCGCGGAGAGGAACCACGGCATCGTCAGCACGTTGCAGAAGATCGTGTAGAGGATGAACTGCTTCATCATCGACGCCCATTTGAGCAGGGCGTGCAGGGGGCCGGCATATTCGAGCACCCGCGCCTCCTCGATCATGTAGACCTCGATATGCGTGCTCGAATGGATCGGCAGCTTGTCGGTCTCGACCGTCAGCAGGATGAAGAACGCGGCGACCAGGAACAGGTGCGCGGGACCGAGATAGACCGCCGGCCTCGCCACCAGCAGGTGGTTCACCACGAAGGGCAGCATCGAGCGCGCGAACAGGGTGATGCCGACGAAAACGAGGATCAGCGTCGGCTCCGCGAGAATGCCGATGACCGCCGCGCGGCTCGATCCGATCCCGCCATAGGCGCTGCCGGCATCGAGCCCGGCCAGGGTGATCATGAAGGAGCCGAGCGTCAGGATCAGCCCGCCGCCGAGAATGTCCCCCATGTTCGAGAGCGGCAGCGGAAAGTTCGTCAGCACCGGAATGAGGATCGGCACCGTCATCATGCAGGTGAAGGCGACGACGGGCGTTACCCAGAACAGCCAGGAGGCGGTCTCCGGCACGACGATGTCCTTGTGGAACAGCTTCCACAGATCCCGGTAGGGCTGCAGCACCCCCGGCCCGCGCCCGCGCTGGATGCGCTCCTCGAACTGGACGATGCAGCCCTGGATGAACGGCGCCGCCGCGATCGTGAACGTCACCTGGCAGAACTGCAGAACGACGTCGCGCGCGGTCATGATCGCGACGCACTTGTCTGGCGGGTTGAACGCAGGCAGTTCCGGCCAATACGCACCATGGCACCCGTCCTCCTCCGCTGTAGCGGATATGAACAGGAGTCATCGGCCCCACGGGCGGTTACACGGTGAACTCCATCACCGGCATCGGAATGCAATACAATCCAAACCTCGCCTGTTCGCCCACGCCTGTCAATCGGAATCGTCGAGGCCGAAGCACAGGGGGCGGACGGCGCAGTCTCTTGGCCGGTCCTCTACCGAAACGCACCGTCATCGACGTGGCGGATCCGCGATCAGCCCGGTCGGCTGCGCACCCATCGCTTCCGCGGGAGGCCGCGCCAGCACCGGCGGATCAGAAATCAGACCGTCCGCGCCAGCGCGGAGAACGGCCCGCTGTTCCAACCCGTCGCCGTTCGGATGCGGGCGATCACCGCGCGATAGGCCACCGGTTCGGCGAGGTTGAGCCGGGCGCGCAGTTCGTCGAGATCCTCGGCCAGCAGCGCCTCGATATCCTGGCTCGGGATCCACGCCGCCGCGCGCCCGATCCGCCGCGCCTCGCGCACGGCGGCGAACACGCCCTCGCCGCCGAGGCCGGCCTTGCGCAGATAGCGCCGCACCACGAACGGGCCGGTCGCGCTGATCAGGCGGAAGGCGCGGATGCGAAGCTGCTCGTAGCTCACCGCGAGCACACAGACCTCGCCCAGCTCGTCGCGGCCATAACCGGTGAGGACATGATACAGATCATGCATGTCGCGCGAGGTGTAGCTGGAAAACAGCCTGATCGGCTCGGGCAGTTCGCCGAGCTTCCGGGTCACCGCCGGCGTCGCCTCGATCAGGCCGCGCGCGGACAGCCCCTCGCGCTCCATGAAGGCGAGATAGCGCCGCCCGAGCGAATTCGGCTTCAGGGTGCGCAGGTAGTCATGGTCGTCGAGCGTGCGGGCGAGCGACCGCTTCTCGCGGATCACCGCCTGCCCGGCGGGGAACGACACGAAGCGGCGGAACACCCGGCGTTGCGAACGCCCGGCCAGCGCGATTCCCATCAGCGCCACCTGCTGGGTATCCTCCGGATCGCGGGCCAGGCGGATCAGCGCCCGCAGCGCATCGAGCGGCCGGATGCGCTGGCGCGGGACGGTCGCCAGAACGGAGTCGATGTCGTCGGGCCCGATGATGCTGGCGGTCATGCTTGTCCTCCGCGAACGGGGCAGGTGTTAACTTTGAAACAATCATTATCATTTTTTAGCAATTTCTGAAAAATCAAGATTGTCCGGCCCCGTGCCGGGGCCGGGAATGCGGCGCAGACTGCCCGCCCCCCGCGTGATCATCACCAGCGCGCCCGGCGGGATCATCCGCGCGAGGCGAATGACCGCCCCGGGCGCCATCTGCACGCAGCCCCGCGACGCCGGCCGGCCGAGCATGCCGACATTGGCCGTTCCGTGGATGAAGATATCGCGTGCCAGCGTGTCGACATCGCCGTCCCGGTTCCAGCCGGGCTGCAAGCCCTCCAGCAGCAGGATCCGTCCGACGATCAGCCGGCTCGCGGCCAGGTGGCCCGGCGCGAGGACCGGCTTCGCGAACCGGCCGGTGGGGCCCGCGGCATTCAGGACCTGGTCCGCCGGCCCGCCCCGCCCGAGTTCGCCGACGACGCGGAATACCCCGACCGGCGTCCGGTCGCTGCCGCGGCGCTGGCCGATCCCGAAGCGGGAGGTCGAAACCCGCCAGCCGGCGCGATACCGCCCGTCGCGAAACAGGTCCAGCCGCTCGCGCGCGATGTCGACGACGATGAAATCCCGGTTGCCCGGCGCGGGATACCGGCGCGCGAGCCGGCGCCAGTCCGCCGCGAAGGCCCGGCGCCGCCACCGGGCGCGCAGCGCCGCGAGGTCGCGCCGAACC
>JAJZFF010000029.1 GCA_021805485.1 Pseudomonadota bacterium | reverse complement strand
GCGGATCGACCGGGCGATCAGCCTCACCGGCCTGTCGATGACGGTGATCCCGGAATTCGTCTCCTCGATCGTGCTGATCCTGATCCTCGGCATCTGGCTGCGGGCGCTGCCGGTGACCGCGACGGCGCCGCGCCATGCCGGGGCGCTGGGGCAGATCCATCACCTGATCCTGCCGGCGCTGCCGCTGGTGTTCGTGCTGTTCGGCTACATCGCGCGGATGGCCAGGGCGGGGACGATCGAGGCGCTGGAATCCGATTACGCGCGCACGGCGACGCTGAAGGGCCTGCCAAGGCGGACCGTGATCGTGCGGCACGTGCTGCGCAACGCGCTGCCGCCGACGATCACCGTGGTGGCCACCCAGGTCGGCTATCTCGTCGGCGGGCTGGTGATCGTGGAGACGCTGTTCCGCTACCAGGGCATCGGCAGCCTGATCCTGACCGCCGCGCGGAACAAGGATTTCCCGATGCTGGAGGCGGGGATTCTCGTCATCGGCGCGGTGTATGTGCTGGTCACCGTCGCCGCCGACATGCTGCTGATCATGCTCAATCCGCGGCTGCATCGCGGGGCGGCGAAATGAGCGGCGCCGGGGCGGCGATGCCGGAAGCGGCCGCCGGGCGGGCGCGGCTGATCCTCGGCTCGGGCAGCGCGCGGGCGGGCATCGGCATCGTGCTGTTCTGGACCATCTGCGCGCTGTTCGGCCCGTGGATCGTGCCCTGGAACCCCTATCACGACAGCCTGATGCACACGCTGGCGCCGCCGAGCCTCGCGCATCCGTTCGGCACCGACCAGCTCGGCCGCGACATCTTCTCGCGCGTCATCGTCGGCTCGCGCTCGATCCTTTCGGTGGCACCGCTGGCCACGCTGCTCGGCACCGTGCTCGGCACCTCGATCGGGCTGGTCACCGGCTATTTCGGCGGGCTGATCGACACCGTGCTGAGCCGGCTGATCGAGGTGCTGCTGGCGCTGCCGCTGATCATCGTCGCCCTGCTGGCGCTCGTCGCGCTCGGCCCGTCGACGCCGACGGTGGTGATCGTCATCGGGCTGATCTTCGCGCCGCTGATCTCGCGCACGGTGCGCGCCGCGGTGATCGCGGAGCGCGAGCTCGACTACGTCGCCGCCGCGGAGCTGCGCGGGGAGGGGGCGGCGCACATCATGTTCGTCGAGATCCTGCCCAACGTGATGCCGCCGATCCTGGTGGAGGCCACGGTGCGGCTCGGCTACGCGATCTTCACCGTCGCCTCGCTCAGCTTTCTCGGCTTCGGCATCCAGCCGCCCTCGGCCGACTGGGGGCTGGCGATCTCGCAGAACTACGCCATGATCACCGGCGGCTACTGGTGGACCGTGGTGTTCGACGCCATCGCCATCGCCTCGCTCGTGGTCGGCGTGAACCTCGTCGCCGACGGCGTGCAGGCGGCGCTGGAATGAGCGCGGTGCTGGCCGGCACGGAGCGGGACGGCGCCACCGCGGCGACCCCGGCCCTGGCGGTGGAGGGGCTCGAGGTCGCCTATCGCACGCGGGGGCAGGAACTCGCGGTGCTGCGCGGCGTGTCGTTCTCGATCGCGCCGGGGGAGTCGTTCGGCCTGGTCGGCGAATCGGGGTGCGGCAAGTCGACCGCGGCGCTGGCCGCCCTCGGCGCGCTGCCGCGCAACGGGCGGGTGCGGGCGGGCAGCATCCGCATCGGCGGCGAGGATCTCGGCCGCCTCGATGCCGGAGCGCTGCGGCGGCTCAGGGCGCGCCGGGTCTCGATGGTGTATCAGGACGCGAGCCGCGCGCTGAACCCGGCGCTGACCATCGGGGTGCAGCTGCGCGAGGCGTTCGAGCTGCTCGGCATCGCCGGGGCGGCGGCCGGGGCGCGCTCGCGCGAGGCGCTCGACCAGGTGCGGATCGCAGCGCCGGGGCGGGTGCTCGCCGCCTATCCGCACGAGCTCTCGGGCGGGATGCTGCAGCGGGTGGTGATCGCCATGGCGCTGGCGAAGGACCCGGCGCTGCTGGTGCTCGACGAGCCGACCACGGCGCTCGACGCCACGGTGGAGGCCGAGGTGCTCGACCTGATCGCCACGCTGCGGGCGGTGCATGGCACCTCGGTGCTGTTCATCAGCCACAATCTCGGCGTGATCGAGCAGATGTGCGACCGGATCGGCGTGCTCTATGCCGGCAGCCTGGTGGAGCAGGGCGGTGCGGCGCGGCTGCTGGAGCGGCCGCTGCATCCCTACACGATCCGGCTGCTGCGCTGCCTGCCGGCGCCGGGGCGGAACAAGGTGACGTCGCGGCTCGACACGATTCCCGGCTTCCTGCCGCCGCCGGGGGCGATGGTTCCCGGCTGCGTGTTCGCGCCGCGCTGCGACCTGGCCGATCAGACCTGCCGGACCCGCCCGCCGCCGCCGCACCGCGAGGGGGAGCAGACGACGCGCTGCCATCACTGGCAACGCGCGGGCACGCTGGCGGACGCGCCCGCCGCCGCACTGGCGCCGCCGGAGGCCGCCCCGGCGGAGACCGTGCTGCGGGCGGAGAATCTTTCCAAGACCTTCGCGATCGGCGGGCGGGCGCTGCGCGCGCTCGGCGAGGTGTCGCTCACGCTCGGGCGGGGGGAGACGCTCGGCATCGTCGGCGAGAGCGGCAGCGGCAAGACGACGCTGGCGCGGCTGCTGCTCGGCCTCGTCCGCCCGGATGCGGCGAGCCGGGTGGAGCTTGCCGGGGAGCTCGCCGCGCCGGAGGCGGCGGGGCGGAGCGATGCCCAGCGCAAGGCGTTGCAGATCGTCTTCCAGAACCCGGATTCGGCGCTGAACCGCGCGCACAGCGTGCGCCACCTGATCGGCCGGGCGCTGCGGCGGCTGGCGGGGCTGGCGCCGGGGCAGGCCGAGGCGCGGCTCGCCGAGCTGGTGGCGGCGGTGCGGCTGACCGAGCGGCATCTCGCGATGCGGCCGCGCCAGCTTTCGGGCGGGCTGAAGCAGCGCGTCGCCATCGCCCGCGCCTTTGCCGGCGAGCCGCGCGTGATCATCTGCGACGAGCCGACCTCGGCCCTCGACGTCTCGGTGCAGGCGGCGATCCTCAACCTGCTCGCCGACCTGCAGCGCGAGCGGCAGGTGAGCTACATCTTCATCTCGCACGATCTCGGCGTGGTCCGTTACATCTCCGACCGGATCGCGGTGCTCTATCTCGGGCGGATCATGGAACTCGGCCCGGCGGAGGCGGTGTTTTCCGGCCCGCACCACCCCTATACCGAGGCGCTGCTCTCGGCGGTGGCGACCCCGGGCGGGCGCAGCGGGCGGATCCGGCTCGCGGGCGAGATCCCGAGCCCGCTCAACCCGCCGCGGGGCTGCGCGTTCCACACCCGCTGCCCGCGCAAGCTCGGCGCGGTGTGCGAGACGACGGAGCCGGCGCTGGAGACGATCGGCGATCACGCGATCCGCTGCCACATCCCGCGCGACGCGCTGGGGCGGCGCGGGGCGTAGCGGCCGGGCGGGCGTGGCACCCCTTGCGCGCGATTCGTTAGAGAGGCAACCTGACGATCCGCATGGTCGTGGCATGACAGACAAATCGCCGATCAACCGACGCTGGCTGCCGCTCAACGCCCTGCGCGCCTTCGAGGCGGTCGGTCGGCATTCCAGCTTCACCGCCGGCGGCCATGCGCTCAACGTCTCGCAATCGGCGCTCAGCCGGCACGTGCAGACGCTGGAGGCGCTGCTCGGCTGCCCGCTGCTGATCCGCCATCCGCACGGGCTGGAGACCACCGAGGCCGGGCGGCGGCTGCTGCCGGCGATCAGCCGCGGCTTCGACGGCATCGAGCGCGAGATGAACGAGATCATCCGCAACCGCGGCCGCGACCGCCACCTGCGCACGCTGCGCGTGCACATGCCGCCGAGCTTCCTCCAGCAGGTGGGGCTGCCGGCGCTGAAATCGTTCCGCCGGGAATATCCCGACATCATCATCGACGTCGCCTCCTCCTACGTGACCGGCTGGCCGCGGGAGGAGCCGGACATCGCCGTGGTGTACGACCGGCCGCAGGCGGGGCAGTCGGTCACCGACCTGCTGTGGATGATCCATGTCGCCCCGGCCTGCGCGCCGGAGATCGCCCGCGAGCACGAGGGCAAGACGCTGGAGCGGTTCCTGCGCGACACCGAGCTGCTGCACGTGAAGCTCCAGGGCCAGGCGCGGGGGCTGATGTGGGCGAGCTACATCCGCCAGCGCGGGCTGGAGGTGGACACCGATCGCGGCCTCGCCTTCGAGACCGCGAGCGCGGCCACCGGCTATGCGATGACGGGCGGCGGGGTGGCGCTGATCGACCTCGTGCTGTTCGCGCAGGAGATCGCCGCGGGGCGGCTCGTGGTGCCGTATCCGGAGCCGGCGGAGGAGGGCTACGGCTATTTCCTGACGATGCGGCCGGAGGACATGGCGGACCCGATCCTCGCGCTGTTCCGCACCTGGATGATCGAGCATTGCGCGCGGCCGGAGCCGCCGCCGCTGCTGCGGGCGGCGGCCGCGCCGTAGGGTGACTCAGTCCGGGATGTCGAGCCCGGCGGCCCAGCGGGTGAGGGACGCCGCGTCGCGCTCGCCGGCGACGGCGCCGGCCACCGCGTCGCCCATCAGCACGCCGAGCTTGAAGCCGTGGCCGGAGCAGGCGCTGCACAGCCAGGCGCGCGCGCCCTCGCGGCGGAGGATGAAGCGCTCGTCCTCGGTCACCGTATAGAAGCAGGCCTTGCGCTCCAGCACGGTGTAGCGATCGAAGCCGCGCCAGGCGCGGGACGCGGCATCGAGCAGGCGGGCGACGTCCTCGTCGGTGCCGGCGCGGTCGCCATCGGGGTCGCCGGCGCGGGTGAAGCGGTGATCGCCGATTTTCAGCCGCGTGCCGGCGCGCGGCGGCAGGGTGTAGGTGCCGCTTTCCTCGCCGAGATCGATCATCACCGGGGCGGCGGCCCAGGCGGCTTCGAGCTCGGGCGGCGGGGCGAGGAACATCACCGCCTGGCGCGAGGGCACCGCCGCCGCCGCGAGCGAGGGGACCAGCCGCGCCGCCCAGGCGCCGGCGGCGACGATGACGGCGTCGCCGCGCACCGTGCCGGCGGCGGTGCGGAGCGTGCCGGCCTCGGCGTCGATCGCCTCGACCCTGGTGTTGGCGTGCAGCGCGACGCCGCGCCGGCCGAGCAGCTTCACGAGGTCGGTGAGGATGCGGACGGGGTAGAGGATGCCGCCGCCCGCCGTCCGCATCACGCGGGTGAGGCCGGCGGGCTCGATCATCGGGAAGCGGGCGGGGATCTCGGCCAGCGGGATGTCCGCATGGGCGATGCCG
>JAJZFF010000168.1:7264-20305 GCA_021805485.1 Pseudomonadota bacterium | reverse complement strand
GCAAGCCGTCGCCGAAACCACCGATCCCGTGCAGGCTCTCACGCAGTCCGGCTACAAATGGGGATTCGCCACCGAGATCGAGACCGAACTGGCGCCCAAGGGTCTCAACCCCGACATCATCCGGCTCATCTCGGCCCGCAAGGGCGAGCCCGGCTGGCTGCTCGAATGGCGGCTGAAGGCCTACGCAGCGTGGCTGACGATGACGGAGCCGCACTGGGCGATGCTCGCCTACCCGCCGATCGACTACCAAGATCTGCACTACTACGCCGCGCCGAAGCGCAAGCCCGGGCCGCAGAGCCTCGACCAGGTCGATCCCGAGCTGCTGCGCACCTATGAGAAGCTCGGCATCCCGCTGCGCGAACGCGCCATCCTCGCCGGCGTCGAGCCGGCGGAGGGAAGCCGCCAGGTCGCGGTCGACGCGGTGTTCGACAGCGTCTCCGTGGCGACCACATTTCGCGAGACGCTGGCCAAGTCGGGCGTGATCTTCTGCCCGATCAGCGAGGCGGTGCGCGAGCACCCCGAGCTCGTGCAGCGCTATCTCGGCAGCGTCGTGCCGACCGGCGACAACTACTTCGCGGCGCTGAATTCGGCCGTGTTCACGGATGGCAGCTTCGTCTTCGTACCGAAGGGCGTGCGCTGCCCGATGGAACTCTCCACCTATTTCCGCATCAACGCGCGCAACACCGGCCAGTTCGAGCGGACGCTGATCATCGCCGAAGACGGCGCGCAGGTGAGCTATCTCGAAGGCTGCACCGCGCCGCAGCGCGACGAGAACCAGCTCCACGCCGCCGTGGTCGAGCTGGTCGCGCTCAACGAGGCGCAGATCAAATATTCCACGGTCCAGAACTGGTATCCCGGCGATGCCGAAGGCCGCGGCGGCATCTACAATTTCGTCACCAAGCGCGGCGCCTGCCGCGGCGCGCGCAGCCGCATCTCCTGGACCCAGGTGGAGACCGGCAGCGCCATCACCTGGAAATATCCCTCCTGCATCCTGCAGGGCGAGGACAGCGTCGGCGAGTTCTATTCCGTGGCGCTGACCAACCACCACCAGCAGGCCGATACCGGCACCAAGATGATCCATATCGGTCCGCGCACGCGCTCGACCATCGTCTCCAAGGGGATCAGCGCCGGGCAATCCAACAACACCTATCGCGGCCTGGTGCGGATCCAGCCGAAGGCGTCCGGCGCGCGCAGTCATACCCAGTGCGACAGCCTGCTGATCGGCGAGGAATGCGGCGCCCACACCGTGCCCTACATCGAGAGCCGGAATGCCTCGGCCAAGGTCGAGCACGAAGCCACCACCTCGAAGATCGACGAAGACCAGCTGTTCTACTGCCGCCAGCGCGGATTGTCGCAGGAGGACGCTGTCGGACTGATCGTCAACGGATTCTGCAAGGATGTGCTGAAGGAGCTGCCGATGGAATTTGCCGTGGAGGCGCAGAAACTGCTGGCCGTCAGCCTCGAAGGCTCGGTCGGGTAAGGGACGAACGCATGCTCCAGATCACCGGACTCGCCGCCAGCATCGACGGCAAAGACATCCTGCGTGGCATCGACCTGACCCTGCCGCAGGGCGAGGTGCACGCCATCATGGGGCCGAACGGCTCCGGCAAGTCCACCCTCTCCTACGTCCTGGCCGGGCGTGACGGCTACGCGGTGACGTCCGGATCGGCACGGCTGGACGGCGCCGACCTGCTGGCGATGACGCCGGACGAGCGGGCCGCCGCCGGTCTGTTCCTGGCCTTCCAGTATCCTGTCGAACTGCCCGGCGTCGGCAATGCGAACTTCCTCCGCACGGCCCTGAACGCGCAGCGGCGCGCGCGTGGCGAGAGCGAGCTGGACGCGGTTCAGTTCCTCAAGCTCGCACGCGCGGCGACGAAGCAGCTTTCGATGCCGGACGACATGCTCAAGCGCAATGTCAATGTCGGCTTCTCCGGCGGCGAGAAGAAGCGCAACGAGGTGCTGCAGATGGCGCTGTTGCGCCCACGCCTGGCGATCCTCGACGAGACCGACAGCGGGCTCGACATCGACGCGCTGAAGATCGTGGCCGAGGGCGTCAATGCGCTGCGCGGACCGAATTTCTCTGCCCTGGTCATCACCCATTATCAGCGTCTGCTCGACTACATCGTGCCCGACCGGGTGCATGTGCTGGTGGGCGGGCGCATCGTCCGCTCCGGCGGCCCCGAGCTCGCACACGCGCTCGAAGCGGACGGCTACGCGGCCATCGCGGCGGAGGCGGCATGAGCGCTGCGCTGGCGGAAACGGCGCATTCGTTCCTCGCGCGCTACGAGGGCCTGCGCGACCACCTGCCCGGCGACGGCGCGGCGCGGCAGGCGGCGGCGGCGGCGTTCGCCGCGAGTGGCTTGCCGGGTCCGCGCGATGAGGCGTGGAAATACACCCCGCTCCGCGCCCTCACCGAGATCGCCTTCCACGCGCCGCTCGCCGCCCTCGCCGATGCGCGCGCGCCATCCGCGCTGCTGCCCGAACTCGGCATGCCGCGGCTGGTTCTGGTCGATGGCCGCGTGCAGCCGGATCTCTCGGTGCTGCCGGATGGCGTGCACATCAGCGGATTTGCCGCCGCGCCGGAGTTCGGCGCGCTGCCCGGCGGCGGGCGCGACGCGATGGCGGCGCTGAACACCATGCTGGCGGAGGATGGCGTGCGGATCGAGGTGCCCGAGGGCGTCGATGCCGGCGTGCTCGCGGTGATCAGCCTCGCCTCCGAGGCGGCGCACCATCCGGTCGACTTCCATCCGCGCCATGCCATCCGGCTTAACGCCGGCGCGCGGCTGACGCTGCTCGAACTCTCGCGCGGGGACGGCGTCTATCTGCACAACCCGCTCACGGAGCTGCAGGTCGGCGCGGGTGCGGCGCTCGTCGCCGTACGCCTGCAGGAGGAATCGCACAGCGCTTTCCATCTCTCCGGCACCTACGCCGAGATCGCGGATGGTGGCAGCTACGAGTTGTTTCTGCTCCATCTCGGCGCCCGCCTGGTGCGCAGCGAGATCGATGTCACGCTCGCCGGGCCGGGCGCGCGCTTCGCCCTGCGCGCGGCACAGGCGCTCGGTGAGGCCCGGCATGCGGACATCACCACCATCGTCCGTCACGCCGCGCCGCACTGCGCCTCGCGCCAGAGCGTGCGCACGGTGCTCGACGGCCAGGCGCGCGGCGTGTTCCAGGGCCGGGTGGAGGTCGCGCGTGGCGCGCAGAAGAGCGACGGCTACCAGATGAGCCAGGCGCTGCTGCTCTCGCCGGACGCCGAGATGGACACCAAGCCGCAGCTCGAAATCTACGCCGACGATGTGAAGTGCAGCCACGGCGCCACCATCGGCGAGCTGGATGCGGATCAGCTCTTCTATCTCCAGAGCCGTGGCGTACCGCGGGCGGAGGCGCGCGGCATGCTGGTGCACGCCTTCCTCGCCGAGACGGTGGCGGCGCTGCCCCATGCGGGCGCGCGCGGGCTGGCGGAATCGGCGATCGCGGCGTGGCTGGGAGCGCGGCCGGCATGACCCGGCATGACGCCACCGGCATGGCGCGGCTGCGCGCCGATTTCCCGATCCTGACGCAGCGCGTGCACGGGCGGGATCTGGTCTATCTCGACAGCGCCGCCTCGGCGCAGAAGCCGCGCGCGGTGATCGAGGCGATGCGCGTGACGATGGAGACGCAATACGCCAACGTCCATCGCGGCCTGCACTGGATGAGCGAGCGCGCCACCGACGCCTACGAGGCGACGCGCGACGACGTCGCCCGCCTGCTCAATGCGCCCGAACGCGCCGAGATCGTGTTCACGCGCAACAGCACCGAGGCGATCAACCTGGTGGCCCACAGCTATGGCCGCGGCGTGCTGCGCCCCGGCCAGGCGGTCCTGATCTCGGAGATGGAGCACCACTCCAACATCGTCCCCTGGCAGATGCTGCGCGATGCGCATGGCGTCGGGCTCCGCGTCGCGCCGGTCACCGATGCCGGCGAGCTCGATCTCGCCGCCTACGAGGCGCTGCTCGCGGACGGCATGGTCGGGCTGGTCGCCATCACCCATATGTCCAACGTCCTCGGCACGGTGACGCCGGCCGAGCGTCTCGTTCGCATCGCGCATGCGCATGGGGCGAAAATCCTGCTGGATGGCTCGCAGGCGATCGTGCATCGGCGCGTGGACGTGCAGGCGCTGGATGCCGATTTCTACGTCTTCACCGGCCACAAGCTCTACGGCCCGACCGGCATCGGCGTGCTGTGGGGCCGGCGCGCGCTGCTCGAAGCGATGCCGCCCTTTCTCGGCGGCGGCGACATGATTTCCTCGGTCACGTTCGAGCGCTCGACATGGGCGCAGGTGCCGCACAAGTTCGAGGCGGGCACGCCGGCGATCATCGAGGCCGCCGGTCTGTCGGCGGCGATCCGCTATGTCGAGGCGATCGGCTACGACGCCATCGGAGCGCACGAGGCGCGGCTCACCGATCACGCCCTGGCGCGGCTCGCCGCGATCGAGGGGGTCGAGATTCTGGGCCGCGCCCAGGATCGCGGCGGCGTCGTCAGTTTCATGCTCGCCAACGCCCATGCGCACGACGTCGCCACCCTGCTCGATCGGCAGGGCATCGCCGTGCGCGCCGGGCATCATTGCGCGGAGCCGCTGATGCGGCGCTTCGGGCTCGACAGCACGGCGCGCGCGAGCTTCGGCCTCTACACGACCGAGGCCGAGATCGAAGCGCTCGCCACCGGCCTCGAGCGGGTGCGGGAGTTCTTCGCCTGATGTCCGAAAGCTTCGAAGCACTGCGCGATCTCTACCAGGACGTGATCCTCGATCACGGCCGCCATCCGCGCCATGCCGGCCGTCTCGCCGCCTTCGACGCCGCCGCCAAGGGCGACAATCCGATGTGCGGCGACCGGATCCAGCTATGGCTGAAATACGCGGCCGACGGCCATGTCGAGAGGGCGGGCTTCGAGGCCCGTGGCTGCGCCATCAGCGTCGCCTCCGCGGATCTCATGGCCGAGGTCGTCGCCGGCACTTCGGTCGATGAGGTCCGCGCGCTGTTCAGCGCCTTTCGCGAGATGGCGAAGCATGGCAGCGCCGCGCGCGAGGCATCGGAGCAGAGCGCGGCGCTGGCCGAGAAGCTCGAACGTCTGCGCCCGCTCGCAGGCGTGCATGAATTTCCGTCGCGGGTGAAGTGCGCGACATTGCCCTGGCACGCGCTGATCGCCGCGATCGAGGGGACGCAGGAGACGAGCAGTGAGTGAGAATGCAACGCCAGCCTCTTCCGCGCCGCACGACCCTGCCCCACCGCCCTCCCCGCACGCGGCCTGGACGCCCACGGGCGAGACCGTTCCGGTGCCCTCCGAGGACAGTGTCATCGCCGCGATCGCGACCGTCTACGATCCGGAAATCCCGGTCAACATCTACGAACTCGGGCTGATCTACACGATCGACCTGCTCGAGGACGGACGCGTGAAAGTAGAGATGACGCTCACCGCGCCGGCCTGCCCGAGCGCGCAGGAACTGCCCGAGCAGGTGCGCGAGGCGGTGCTCGCGGTCCCGGGGGTGACCGACGCCGAGGTCGAGGTGATCTGGGAACCGCCCTGGACGCCGGACCGGATGAGCGAAGAAGCGCGATTGCAGCTCGATATGTTCTGAACGGAGGCCGTGATGTCCATGATCGCAGATCCGACCGCCACGCCCGCCGCTCGCCCGAAGCGGGCGTTGCCGCCGCTGATGCAGCTCACCGAGGCCGCGGCCGAACGGTTGCGCAGCCTCTACGCCCGGAGCGAAGCGGGCCGGCTGCTGCGCATCGGCGTCAGCACCAAAGGCTGCTCGGGCCTCTCCTACGACATGGGCTGGGTCGATGCGCCGGGCGCCGGCGATGAAGTCGTCACCGACCAGGGCCTGACCATACTGGTGGATCGCCGCGCGGCGCTGTTCCTCATCGGCACCGTGATGGATTACCGGCAGGGTGCGCTCGAATCCGGCTTCACCTTCGTCAATCCGAACGAGAAGGGCCGCTGCGGCTGCGGCGAGAGCTTTCACGTCTGATCGCCGGCCACCTCCGGCGGCCCGACCAGCCGGGTAAAGGCCGCGCGCACGCTTGCGGCCAGTTCGTCCAGCGTCGCTTCGAGCCGCGCCGGAACCGCCAGCTCCAGGGCGCGGGCGATGGCCGCGCGCGTTGGTTCCGGCAGATCCGCGCGCGGCATCCGCCCGAGGGTGATGCGCAGCATCTCCTGCACCGTGCGCCAGACGAAATCGGCCCGCCGCAGCCGCGCCGCGTCCGCCGCCCCGATCGCCCCGGCCGCCTCGAGCCGCGTCAGCGCCTCCGCCGTGGTGGGATGAGCCGAGGCAGGGTTCACCTGGACGTGGATCAATTGTAGCACCTGGACGATGAATTCGACTTCCATCAGGCCGCCGGGCCGGAGCTTCACGTCCCAGGGGCCGGCAGGCGGGGCATCGCGGGCGAGGCGGGCGCGCATGGCCGCGGCGTCGGCGCGGATCGACGCCGCCGGCTCGTGCCGCGCCAGCGCAGCGGTGATCGCCGCCTCGACCCGCTGGCTCAACCCCCGCGGCCCGGAGACGACGCGCGCGCGCGTCAGCGCCATGCGCTCCCAGGTCCAGGCGGAGGAGGCGTGGTAGCGCTCGAAGCTGGCAAGCGAGACGGCCACCGGCCCCTTGTTGCCGGACGGGCGCAGCCGCATGTCCACCGCATAGAGCGCACCTTCCGCGCTGGGCGCGGTGAGGGCGGCGATGAAGGCATGGGCGGCACGGATGAACCATTGGCTCACGGGCAGCGCCCGCGCGCGGTCTCCGCGTCGCACCCGGCTCTCGGTTACCGCCTCGGGATGGTCATAGACCAGCATCAAGTCGAGGTCGGAGCCGGCGAGCATCTCGCGCGAGCCGGCCTTGCCCAGAGCCACGACGACCATGGCGCCACCACGCACATGGCCATGGCGGGCGGCATGGTTGGCGAGCACGCGCGGCAGCAAGGCGGCGAGAACGGCGTCGGCGAGCGCGGTGCGGGCGCGACCGGCGCTATCGACATCGAGCCGGCCCTCCATGCTCGCGACCGCAAGAGCGAATTCCTGCTCGCGCACGCCATGGGCGAGCGCCGTCAGCACGGCCTCGAACTCGCCGGCCTCGGCGACGCGGCGGCGCAGCAGCCGCACGGAGGCCGCCGGCACCTCGGGCGCGATCAGCCCGTCCAGCGCGGACGGCACCCGCGCCAGATAGTCCGCCAGCGCCGGAGCGGCGCCAAGCACGGCGACGACGCGTTCGAGCAGCGCCGGGTTGCGCTCGAACAGCGACAATGGCTGCACCCCGGCGGGGAGATGGTCCAGAAAGCCGGCGAAGCGGGCGAAGGCCAGATCCGCATCCGGCTGACGCGCGAGCGCGGCGAGCAGGTGCGGCAGGGTGGCGCCCATCAGCTCGCGGGCACGGAGCGAGCGCAGGGCGCGGACCCGCCCGGCCTGCCAGGAGCGCACCGCGGCGGCGATGGCGCCGGGATCGCGGAAGCCCATCGCCGCCAGCGTCTCGAGCGTCGCCGGCGAATCGTCGGGCCCGTCGAAATAGAGCCGCGTGGCCGCGGCGGGCGGCGGCGGCAGGGCGTCGAACAACGCCGCCCAATGGCGCCCGACCGCGTCCAGATGCCGCCGGAGCGCGGCCGCCATGGGCCCGACGCCGGCATAGCCGAGAAAGATCGCGAACCGGGCCAGCGCGTCCGGCGCTTCGGGCAGAGCATGGGTCTGCCGGTCGGCGACCATCTGCAGCCGGTGCTCGGCGCTGCGCAGGAACCGGTAGGCGCGGGCGAGCTCGGCCGCGGCGCGGGGCGGAAGATGCCCGGCACGCGCCAGCGCGGCGAGGGCGGCGAGCGTGGCCGGGGCGCGCAGCGAGGGGTCGCGCCCGCCCCAGACCAGCTGCAGCGTCTGGGCGATGAACTCGATCTCGCGGATGCCGCCGCGTCCGAGCTTGAGATTGTGCCCGGCCAGCCGCCCCGGACCGGCCGCACCCCTCGGCGCCCGCCCCTTCGCCAGCCCCATGGGCTCAAGCCGTCGCGGGGCGGCCTGCGCGTCGATGCGCCGCTTCATGGCGTGGATATCGGCGATGGCGGCGAAGTCGAGATGGCGGCGCCAGACGAAAGGGCGGATGGCGTCCAGGAACGCGGCACCGAGGGCGAGGTCGCCGGCCACCGGACGCGCCTTCAGCATCGCCGCGCGCTCCCAGGTCTGGCCCATGCTCTCGTAATAGGCCAGCGCCGCCGGCAGCGAGACCGCCGGCGCCGTCGCGCCCGGGTCGGGCCGCAGGCGCAGATCCGTGCGGAACACGTAGCCGTCCTCGGTGCGGTCCTGCATCAGCCCGACCAGCGCGCGGGCGACGCGCACCGCGACCGCGGCGCGGGCGTCGTCCTCGGCCGGGTCGTAGAGCACCACCAGGTCGACATCGCTGGAGAAGTTGAGTTCCCGCGCGCCGAGCTTGCCCATGCCGAGAATGACGAAGCCGCGCAGCTGCGCGCGCAGCGGCGGGCCGAACATCGGCGCGCTGTCGGCCAGGAGATGGGCGAGCGCCGTCTCCAGCGTCGCCTCGGCCAGCGCGCTCAGCGCCGCGGTGATGCGGGCCAGCCGCCAGAGCCCGCCGATATCGGCCAGGGCGATGACCAGCGCCGCCCGCCGCTTCACCTGGCGCAGCAGTGCAGCGATGCGCGCGCGCGGCAGGGTCGGTGGCACCGCCTCCAGCTCGGCCAGCGCCGCCTGCAGCACCGGGTCCGGACCCTCGGCGGCAAAGCGGAGCACGGCGGCGCTGTCGGCCAGCGCCGATTCGGCCAGATAGGGGCTGTTGCCGCCGATGGCCGCCAGCATGGCGGCACCGCCCGGGCTGGCCGCCAGCCGCGCCTCGAAGCGGCCGATGGCGGCGAAATGCTCGGCGAACCGGGCCGCCGCCGCCGGGTCGGCCGCCGACGGCCAGGGCTGTCGCGGCGCGGCCGGACGGAGCGGCGGCAGAGGGGTGGCAGAGCGCATCGCCGCCGAGGCTGGGCATGAGACGCTTCGCCGGTCAAGCGGCGCGCGGGGCCGCCTTCACGCTGCACCGTGTTGCCCATGCCATGATGGCGCTGGCCATGCTCGCCACGGTCGGCGCCGGCGTGCTCGCCTGGCGGCTGGCGCAGGGGCCGATCGGGCTCGACTGGCTTGCGCGGCGGCTGACCACGGAGGCCGACGCCGCGCTGGCGCCGAGCCGCCTGGTCATCGGCTCGGCCAGCCTCGGCTGGAACGGCTGGGCCCGAGGCTTCGGCCAGCCGCTCGTGGTCCGCCTCAGCGAGGTGCGCGCCATCGACGCTGCGGGGGGGACGCTCGCCCTGGTCCCGCGCGGTGAGATCTCGTTCTCTCTGGCCTGGCTGCTGGTCGGGCGCATCGTGCCGCGCGCCGTCGTCGTCGAGGGCGCCGCGATCACCGTGACCCGCTCGGTCGACGGCACGCTCGGCCTCGATTTCGGCACCACCGGCCAGGCAACGGCACCGAAGCCGGAGGCCAACCCGTTCGATCTTCTGCTCGCCGAGCTCGCCGCGCCGCGCGGCAGCGACGCGGCCAGGCACAGCATCACCGCCACGCGCTGGAGCCAGTTCGCTCGGCTGGTGATCAGCGACGCGACGCTGCGCATCGACGACCAGGCGCTCGGCGCGGTCTGGACGGTGCGGCGGGCGGACCTCGATCTGCGCCGCCATCGCGCCGGCGGGGTCGATGCCGCCGGAACGCTGCTCCTCGCGCTGCCCAATGGCACGATCCACCTCACCGTCTCCGGCACGCTGCCGCGCGGCGCCGGCGAGGAGGCGAGCTTGCGCCTCACCGCCGAGCCGTTCGCCCCGGCCATGCTCGCTCCCGCCCTGCCCGCTGCCGCCCGGCCCGCGCTGGCGCCGTTGTCGGCGCTCGAGGCACCGCTGTCGGCGACGCTGCAGGTGGCGCTCACGGCCGAGTTTAGCCTGCGCCACGCGGTTCTGCAGGCCTCCCTCGGCAGCGGGCGGCTGCGCGCCGGGGAGGGGAGCGTGCCGCTGCTGGGGGCCTCGCTCGAGGCGGGGATCAGTCCCGACCGTCTGGAGCTGCGGACGCTGCGGGCCGCGCTCGCCGCGCCCGACGGCAGCGCCGGACCGGTGCTGACGGCGAGTGGCGACGCGGATCGCCGGCCCGGACGGATCGAGGCGCGGCTCGGCCTCGATGTCGACACGGTGCCATTCGCCGACCTGGCGCGCTATTGGCCGGCCGGCGTGGCCAACGGGGCGCGCGCCTGGCTCACCGGGAACGTCACCGCGGGCGAGGCGCACGCGGCGCATCTCGACCTGAGCCTCGCCGCCGAGCCGGATGGCTCCGACCTCACCGTGCTCGACGCCGGCGGGCACGTCTCGGGCAAGGATCTCACGGTGAACTGGCTGCGGCCTTTGCCGCCGGTGGAGCATGTGCCGGCGACGCTCACCGTGCTGTCGCCGGATGCGCTGGACATCGCCATCAGCGGCGGCGTGCTGACGCCACCACCCGCGGCCCCACCCGTGGCCCCGCCCCGGGCGGCAGACGCCGCCCCGGGGACCCTCACCGTGCCGTCCGGCAATCTGCGCATCGACGGCCTGATGGCCAAGGACCAGGTGGCCAGCATCGCGCTCGACATTTCCGGCCCGCTCCCGGCCGCCCTGGCCCTGCTGCAGGCGAAGCGGCTGCACCTGTTCGAGCGGCGCAAGCTGGCGCTGGTCGATCCCAGGGGCGATGTCACCGCGAAGCTGACCGCGCGTGTGCCACTGGAGGCGACGGTCGGCATGGAGGCGATCGCGATCAAGGCCAGCGGCCAGGTCGCCGGGGGGCATCTCGGCGACATCATCGCCGGCCACGCCCTCGACCATGGCAATCTCCGCTTCGATGTCGATCAGGACGGGCTGCACCTGGACGGCAGCGCCGAGCTGGCGGCGATCCCGGCGCAGCTCGCCGTGGAGATGGATTTCCGCTCCGGCCCGCCGAGCCAGACGCTGCAGCGCATCACGGTCAGCGCCGAACCGAGCATGGCGCAGCTCGCCGGCGTGGGGCTCGATGCCGGGGAGTTCGCGTCCGGTCCGGCCAGCCTGAAGGCGGCGATGACCGAACGCCGCGACGGCGCCGGCGAGATCGCGCTGCAGGCGGATTTGCGTCGGACGAAGCTGGCGCTGGCGCCGATCGCCTGGGAGAAGCCGACCGAAACGCCGGCGGCGCTGACGGCGCGCGTTCTGCTCCAGCAATCGCACCTCGCCGGCATCGACGCCATCGCGCTGACGGGCGAGGGACTGGCGCTGCGCGGCGGCGTGCAGTTTGCAGCCGGCCGGCCGGCCTCGGCCCGATTCGACGAGATCCGCCTCGGCCGGACCGAAGCGCGCGGCGAGCTCATGTTCGGCGCCGAGCCGTCAGCGCCGCTGCATCTGCGCATCAACGGCACGGTGCTGGACCTCGCCCCCCGGTTTGGTGCCGCGGCGGCGCCGAAGGCCGCCGGCCCGAAGAGCGCGGCGCCGACACCACCCCCGTCCCCCCCCGCCAGCGCGCGTTCTCCGCCGCTGATCGCAGACGCCAGCTTCGGCCGCGTCCTGCTCGGTCCCGGTCGGGAGCTCACCGACCTCGTCGCCCACGTCGAGACGGAAGGCGAAACGCTGCAGCGGGCGCATGTGGAAGTGCTGGCCGGCCGGGGCAACCGGCTCACCGTCACCCTCACCCCCGAGGCGGCGGGGCGGGCGTTGACCGCGCGCGTCGGCGACGCCGGGGCGGTGCTGCGCGCCTTCGGCGTGCTGGAGAGCGTACAGGGCGGCCGGCTCGATCTCAGCGGACGTTTCGCCGACCGCCAGCCGGGGCATCCCTTCCTTGGCCGGCTGCAGATCGAAGCCTTCGTCCTGCGCGACGCGCCGCTGGCGGCGAAGGTGCTGCAGGCGATGACCCTCTATGGCCTGCTCGACGCGCTGCACGGGCCCGGGCTCGGGTTCGATCAGCTGGTGGCCTCGTTCCGCCTCACCGATGGCCAGATGACGATCGAGGATTCGCGCGCCCACTCGCCCTCGCTCGGCTTCACCGCCAAGGGTCAAATCGATCTCGACGCCCGCACCGCCGACCTGCAGGGCACGATCGTCCCGGCCTACGCGCTGAACCGGCTGCCGGGGGAAATCCCGCTGATCGGTCGGCTGTTCAGCCCGGAGAAGGGCGGCGGACTCTTCGCCGCCACCTTCACCGCGAAGGGCCCGCTCGACGACCCCGCGGTCTCGGTCAACCCGCTCGCCGCCCTCACCCCGGGGTTCCTGCGCGGATTGTTCGGCATGTTCGACAGCTCACCCGCCCCCGGGGAAAGCGGTTCGGGCCCGCCGCCGGTCGCGCCACACCCTCGCTGAGGTCGGCTCAGCGCCAGCCGGCGAGCCTGGCGGCGGCTTCGGCGATGTCCGCCTCGGGGCCGCAATAGCTGAAGCGAACGAAACGGCCGCCGCGCGCGGCGTCGAAATCGAGGCCCGGGGTGGTGGCAATGCCGATCTCGGCCAGCATGCGGGCGCAGAAGCGCGCGCTGTCTTCATCCCGTCCGGCCTCACCCCGTCCGGCGATATCGGCGTAGAGGTAGAAGGCGCCGTCGGCCGGGCTGAGGCGGGGGAAGCCGCAATCGGGCAGCGCCGCCAAGAGACGCGTGCGCGAGCGCCAGTAGCGGGCGACATTGGCCTCGAGCTCGTCACCGCACTCGAACGCCGCCAGCGCCGCCACCTGGGCGATGTGCGGCGCGTTGATGAAGAAATTCTGCGCCAGGCACTCGACCGGGCGGAGCAGCGCCTCGGGCAGGACCATCCAGCCGACGCGCCAGCCGGTCATCGAGAAATATTTCGAGAAACTGTTGATGACGATGGCGTCCGGGTCCACCGCGGCGGCGGTGGTGATCGGCGTCCCGTACTGCAGGCCGTGATAGATCTCGTCACTGATCAGGCGCACGCCATTGGCCCTGCACCAGGCCGCGAGTTCGGCAAGCTCCGCGGCGCGCAGCATGCTGCCGGTGGGATTGGCCGGGCTGGCGATGATCAACCCGTCCGGCGGCCCGGCCTCGGCCGCGAGCCGGTC
>JAJZFF010000168.1:0-7254 GCA_021805485.1 Pseudomonadota bacterium | reverse complement strand
GAGCCGGTCCAGCATCCCCACGCTCGGCTGGAACCGCGTCTCAGGACCGGCTTCCAGGATCACCGGCTGCATGCCGAGCGACCGCAGGATGTTGACGTAGGGCGGATAGTAGGGCGCGGCGAGAGCGATGCGGTCGCCGGCATCGAAGGCGGCGAGGAAGGCGAGCGGAAAGGCGCCGGAGGCGCCGGTGGTGACGGCGATGCGGTGGGCGGGAAGGTCCAGCCCGTACCAGTCCCGGTAATGGGCCGCGATCCGCGCGCGCAGCGCCGGCAGGCCGAAGGTCTCGGTATAGCCGAGCGGGTCGCCCGCGCGCAGCGCCGCCACCGCCGCGGCCACCGCCCCGGCCGGGGCGCCGGTGCCCGGCTGGCCGACCTCCATGCGCAGCACCCGGGCCCCGCCCGGCGGCAGCGCGGCCTGGCGGGCATTGGCGGCGGCGATCACGTCCATCACCCGGAACGGCGGGGACGCGGCGGCGCGGCCGACCTTCAGTGCCATGGCTTTGCTCCGCTCGACGGCCGACCGGCGCTGCCCTGAACAACCGATCCGCTAATTGATCGTCCGCCGCTGCTGCAAGTCTTTGTTATCATAGGCAGGCTCGCCCGTCTTCTCCGGATTGCCGAGCCCGCGCTCCTGCTCGAGTTCGCGGTCCGACTTCTCGCCGAGCGCGAGGCCCTTGCCGCGCGGGTCGGTCGCCCATCTGCAGGTTGCCTCGTCGCCCGGCAGCCCGCCGGGACAGGCGATCAGCGCCAGGCGGCCGGGTTCGGGCGGCCATTTCGTCGGGATCGGGCTGGCGGCGTGCAGCGCGGTGCGCAGGCCGATGGCGAGCGCCAGCGGCGCGGCGGACTGGCCCGAGGATGCGGCGGCGGCGCGGAAGGAGCGAGCGCGGGCGTCCCAGGCGATCGCGGCCGAGAGCAGCGGCGGCGGCATCGTCGCCGGGGAGGCCGCGAGCAGCAGGCCCGTTCCCGGGGCGATACGGCCGATTCCGAACAGGTTGCCCATGGTCTCGGCGCACGCCACCGCCATGCCGGTGCGGTCGAGCACGACGAAGCCGGTGGAGGCGGACAAGTCGGGCAGACGCGCCGGCGGCGCTTGGGAGGCGAGCAGATCCTTGGCATCGCCCCCGCCGCTCCGCCACCGTGCCGCCAGCGCCTCGGACCGCAGGGCGGCATCGGCGAGCGCGGTTGGGTTGGACGAGAGCACGCGCCAGGCGCCAGCGGCGGCGAGGCCGCCATCGGCCGGCAGCGGCAGAAAGGCCACCTGCAGCGGGCCGTCGGGGACGATGATCGGGGCGAGCGTCTGGGTCGTGACGCCAGCGAGGTCCTCCGCCGTCAGTCCGCCGCCCACCGAGGTGGCGGCGGTCACGATCGCATGGGCGAGCGCGCCGCGATAGAAATCGCCCTGGCCGCCAATGCGCAGCTGCGCCAGCGTGACGCCGAGATCGGGCTGGACGAGGATGCCGCCTTCGTCGAGCACCTCGCCACGCGGGCCGAACACGGTACGGGCCGCGGCGTCGGCCAGCAGCGGCCGCGCCACGACGTGCAGATCGCGCGACAGCGCCGCCGAGACCGGCACGCCGAAGCGCGCCATCTCCTCGGCCGGCGCCGTCAGCCGGTCGAGCTTGAGGTGACCGTAGCGCGCGTGCAGGGCCAGGAGGCCAGCCGGGACCGCGGGCGCCGCCGCCGGCCGGTCGGCCGACCCCGCGAGCGTCTTCGGCGGCTGCGACATGAACATCACCGTCTCGGCGGCAGCGCCGGGCCGGTAGACCAGGCAGGCGCCGCCGCCGCCGAGGCCGGCGCGCGAGGGCAGCGTGACGGCGAGCGCGAAGCCAAGCGCGGTCGCGGCGTCGACGGCGTTGCCGCCGGAGGAGAGCACCTCGCGCGCAACGACGGCGGCGCGCGGCTCGTCGGCGGCGACACCGCCGAGGAAGCCCGCCACGTGGCCCGGAACACCCTCGGCCGGGGCGCCGAAAACGAAGCGCTGCATGCTGGTGCAGCCGGACACGGCCAGAAGCGCCGCCAGCGCCATGGCGCCCGAACGGAAGCCAGCCAGGCTTCTCCCGGACGGGCTTCTCCCGGACAGGATTCTCCCAGACGGGCTTCTCCCAGACGGGCTTCTCCCAGACGGGCTTCTCATCGTCCCAGCCATTTCATCGTCCCAGCCATTTCATCGTCCGGCCCCTTCATCGTGCCCGCCACGTCATCAGCCCAACGGCCCCATGGCCCGGCGAGCTCATCGCCGCGGCCCCTCATCGCCGATCGCCAGCCCCAGGACGTGCGTGGATGCCATAGCCGGGCGCCACTCCGCCAGCAACCGCGGCGCACATGGAGGGATGACAGACGGGATTGCCGGGCAAGATTGACGGGCGCGGCAACGATAGCCAGAGTCTGGTCCATGTCCATGCACCTTCGCCGCATCGCGCTGGCCCTCCTCCTGCCGGCCGCGCTTCTCGTCGCCACCCCCCGCTTGGCCGCACGCGCCGCCGATCCGGCCACCCCCTCTGGCGCCACCCCTTCTGGCGCCGCCCCTTCTGGCGCGGAGTTCAGCCCGGGCCAGCGCGCGGAGATCGTCGCCATCGTCCGCGAGGCGCTGAAATCGGACCCGTCGCTGCTGCGCGACGGGATTCTCGCGCTGAAGGCGGAGGAGGAGGACCGGGCCAAGGTGGAAGCGGGCGCGGCGCTGGCGGACTCGGGTCCGGCGCTCCTGCACGATGCGGCGGACGCCACGCTCGGCAATCCGGCCGGCGACGTCACCGTCGTCGAGTTCTACGACATACGCTGCCCCTATTGCCGTCGCGTCGAGCCGACGCTGGCGCAGCTGCTGCAGCAGGACCCGCGCGTGCGCCTGGTGATCAAGGAATTCCCGATCCTCGGCCCGTCCAGCGTGCTCGGCGCCCGCGCCCTCCTCGCCGCGCAGCGCCAGGGTGGCTACGACCGGCTGCACGCGGCGCTGATGCACGAGAGCGCCGGGCCGACGGAGGAAAGCCTGCGCGCGGACGCCAAGGCGCTCGGGCTGGACTGGGCGCGGCTGCAGCGCGACATGGCGGACCCGGCGATCGGGCGCAAGATCGACGACAACCTCGCCCTGGCGCATCGGCTCGGGATCGAGGGCACGCCCGCCTTCGTCGTCGGCGACGCGATCGTGCCCGGCGCCGTCGGGCTGGCCGACCTCAAGCGAGCCGTCGCCGCCGCCCGCGCCCACTGAAAGCGCATCCCCGGGGCAGGAGGCGCCGGCAAAGCGCCATCCGCCGGCCATGCCCTAAGGCCCCGTTCATCTTTGCCCTCTAGGCTCACCGCCAGCGTCGCCGGAACGGGCCGGCCGCAGCCTGCCGAGGAGGCGAGCATGATGGGCCGCGCCCATATCTTCATTGCGACGCCCTGCTATGGCGGGCTGGTCACCCAGGCGTACATGCAGTCGGTGATCGGGCTGATGCAGCACGCTGCCGGGGCCGGGTTCGATCTGACGCTGGCGATGCTCGGCCATGACGCGCTGATCACCCGGAGCCGCAACACGCTGGTCGGCCAGTTCCTGGACACCCCGGGGGCGACCCATCTGCTGTTCATCGACGCCGATATCGGCTTCGACCCGGCGCAGGTGGAGCGCATGCTCGCGGCGGGCAAGGATATCGTCGCCGGCGTCTACCCGCTGAAGACCATGCACTGGGACTCGCGCGCGGCGGCGCGGCTCAGCGAGGGCGAGAGCATCGCGCAGGCCGGCCTGCTCTATGTCGGCCGGCTCTGCGAAGGCAACGAACTGCAGCGCGAGGACGGGTTCGCCACCGCGATCTATGCCGGCACCGGCTTCATGTTGATCCGCCGCGCCGCGATCGAGCGGCTGATCGAGGCGCATCCGGAGACCCGCTACACCGGCATCCACGCCTACCCGCTGCCGAAAACCCCACCGCGGCCGCGCTTTGCCCTGTTCGACTGCATGATCGATCCGGACAATGGTGAATATCTCAGCGAGGACTACGCCTTCTGCCGGCGCTGGCGCGATCTGGGCGGCACGCTCTGGCTCGACACGCGCGGCAAGCTGACCCATTCGGGCCCGTTCGACTTCCATGGCGACCCGTCCTCCCGCTTCGAGGCCGCCTGAGATTTTGGGGCGGCCGGCCGCTCAGCCGGCGCGAGCGCGTCACCGTCGCTGCCGCACCCATCGGGCCGCCGCCCCGGCGGCTGAGTTTCCATTCCAAGCGCGGCTTGACCTGAATCAAGGCGGACCGGATGCCGTCTGATAGACGAGGGCATCCTGCTGCAGATCGACCTGTCTCCGATCTGCCCGAGCCGAAACGGCTCGCTCGGATCGGAGGGTGCTCCAGAGTCTGTCAGGCGCGGATGGTGGCGCCTGCCAGACTCAAGCTCTTTGTTTGCCTCAAGCTCTTTGTTTGCGCGTCTGTTCAGCCGGCTTCGGTGATTCCACCGACGCCGGACAGACGCTAATCGACGCCGAGGATCGCCCCGTGGACGCGCTGCTCCGGCAGCGCGCTCGCCATCATCGTTGGAGCGGAGGACAGCGCCGTGGCCGTCAGTGCGCAGATCGCGATCTACCCGCTGCGTCAGGAGCATTTGAGCCCGTCGATCGAAGCCGTGCGCCGAGCCCTGCAGGCGCAGGGGCTGGAGCCCGTACCGGGCCCGATGAGCACCTACGTCGTCGGCGAGGAGCAGGCCGTCTTCACGGCGCTGCGGGAAGGGTTCGCGCAGGCCTCGGGCATGGGGCACGTCGTTCTGACGGTGACCCTTTCGAACGCCTGTCCACTCCCGCGCTGAGGCGCCGCGTGGCCAAGCCGGCGGAACCGCCGCCACCGGCCGGCCGGTTCGGCCCCGACACCTATGCCGCCTGGCGATTTTCCTCCCTCGGAGCGATCACTGAGGCGCTTGAGCTCTCTCTCATCCTTGATCTCGCCGGTCCGCTCGCGGGCCGATCGGCGCTCGATGCCGGCTGTGGCGACGGCACGCTGGCCCTGGCCCTGGCGCGTCACGGCGCCGCGCATGTCAGCGGGTTCGACCTCGATGCCCGCATGGTCGCACGCGCACACGCCCAGGCCACGCGCTTCGGTATCGGCATCGGCCTCGCCGTGGCCCGGTCGGAGGCCCTGCCCTATGCGGACCAGAGCTTCGATGTCGTGACCTGCATCACCGTTCTCGCCTTCGTGCCGGACCCGGAAGCCGCGATCCGGGAGATGGCGCGCGTGCTCCGGCCAGGCGGCCGCCTGGTGATCGGGGATCTCGGCCGGTGGAGTCTCTGGGCGCTGCGCCGGCGGATCCGTGGCTGGCTCGGCGCAACGCCATGGCGCGGCGCCCGGTTCCGCACCGCGGCCGAACTGGCGGCCCTGGTCAGGCGCGCGGGCCTGCGGACCGGCGCGATCCATGGCGCGATCTTCTTCCCGCCCTGGGCCGCGCTCGCCCGGCCGATGGCGCCATTCGACCGGCCACTCGGCAAGGTCACGACGGTCGGCGCGGCCTTCGTGGCGATTCAGGCGACCAAGGACGGCAAGCCGGCCTGAGCCACGCGGCCAGGGATCAGCGTCGCGCGACGAGCCGGTCGATGATCGCGCCGGTGTCGGTCCCGGCCGGCAGCGTGCCGTAGGCGAGGCCGCCCTCGCCGCCCAGCCGGGCGCGGCAATAGGCCTCGGCGATGGCGGTGGGAGCGTGGCGCAGCAGCGCGCTGGCCGTCAGCGCCAGCGCCATGGTCTCGACCCATCGCCGCGCCTCGCCCTCGGGCAGTGCCGGGCGGGCGAGCGCCTCGGCGAGCCGCGCCGCCATCGAATCGAGCCGATGATCGGCGCCACGCACCGTGCCCAGTTCCGCCAGCACCGCGTCGCGGCAGGCGGGTTCGCGGCTCAGCGCCCGCATCACGTCCAGGCAGATCACGTTGCCGGCGCCTTCCCAGACACCGTTCAGCGGCGACTCGCGATGGAGCCGCGCCAGCGGATGGTCCTCGATGAAGCCGTTGCCGCCATGGCACTCCAGCGCCTCGGCGACCAGGCCGGGGGCGCGCTTGCAGGCCCAGTATTTCGCCACCGGCACGCCGATGCGCGACAGAGCCCGGGCCCCTTCATCGCCGGCCTCCCCGGCATCGAGCGCGGCGGCGACACGCAGGGCGAGCCAGGTCAGCGCCTCGCTCTCCAGCGCCAGATCGGCGAGCACGCCCTGCATCATCGGCTGATCGACCAGCACGCGCTGGAAGGCGCGGCGATGCGCGGCGTGATGCGCTGCCTGCGCCGCCGCCTGCCGCGCGATCGCGGCCGAGGACAGGGCGCATTCCAGCCGGGTCAGATGCGCCATTTCGAGGATGGTGGCGATACCGCGCCCGTCCTCGCCGAGCATCACCGCGCGCAGGCCGCGGAACTCGACCTCCGCCGAGGCGTTGGAGCGGTTGCCGCATTTCTCCTTCAGCCGCTGCAACAGCAGGTGGTTGCGCCCGCCATCGGCCAGCCAGCCCTCGGCGAGGAAGCAGCTCACGCCCTTCTCGGTGCAGGCGAGGGTGAGGAACAGGTCGGCGACGGGGACCGAGAAGAACCATTTGTGCCCGGTCAGCCGGTAGACGGCGCCGGGGCCGCGGGCGGCGCCCTCCGGGCGGGCAATGCTCTGGGTCTGGCGCAGGTCGGAGCCGCCCTGCTTCTCCGTCATCGCCATGGCGACGACGAGCGCCGGCTTGGCGGCGGGCGGCAGCGGGCGCGGATCATAGGCGCTGGCCAGGATCCGCTCCTGGTAGTGCCCCAGCAGGGCCGGATCGTGGCGCAGCGCGGCGGTCGCGGCGAAGGTCATGCTCGCCGGGCAGCAGACGCCGTTCTCGCCCTGGTTCCAGAGATAGGACAGCACGGCGCGGTCGAAATGCGCGCCCGGACGGGGCTCGCGCCAGGCCAGGGAATGCACCTCGGAGCCGCGGATCAGCCCCATCAGCTCGTGCCAGGCCGGGTGGAACTCGACCTCGTCGATGCGGTTGCCGTAGCGGTCGTGGGTGCGCAGCTCGGGACCATGGCGGTTGGCCGCGCTGGCCAGCGCCTGGACGCGCCGGCTGCCGATGAGGGCGCCGCAGGCGGTGAGCCGGCCATCCGCATCGCCGGCGCCGAGCGCGGCGGCAGCGCCGGCGAGAGCGGCGTCGTCGGCGAAGGCGTTGTAGTCGGCGAGATCGCCCGCCTGGTTCAGCACGTCATGGGTGGCGTAGGAATCGTCCGGCATGGCGGTGCTCCCCCGGCAGGTCCGGAAAAGATGCGGATCAGACGAACGTGTAGATCAGCCCGAACAGAACGAACAC
>JAJZFF010000021.1 GCA_021805485.1 Pseudomonadota bacterium | reverse complement strand
GGCGGCCAACCGCTCGAACCAGGCGGCGGCCGGGATGGACGGGGACAGGGCGGGAAACCCCTTGTCCGCCAGCGTTACCGCGACCAGCAGCGGCGCCGCGCGGAAATACAGCGCATGGGCGCGGCCATCGGCCACGAACAGCCCGGCGAAGTCCGCCGGGTCCACCAGCATCGCCAGCCGCAGCCAGTCCGCCGGCGCCAGCAGATGCAGCGCCGCCCCGCCGCAGGGCTCGACCTCGGATGCGGCCAGCAGACCGGCAATCTCGGCGTCGCTCATCGCAGCCCCGCCACCGGCGCCGCGCCGAGCACGACCAGCAGGACGAGCAGACCGAGCACGACCGCCCTGCGCATCGGCGTGCCCTCCGCGCCGCCGGAGGGCGCCGGTGCCATCAGCGCGCACACGCCACCCCCACCGATCAGCACGACAAGGCAAGCCGCCAGCAGTGGCGACAGCGCCGAGGCCGCGCCAACGATGCGGAAATCGCCCGCGAACACGCCGAAGGGCGGCAGCCCGGCCATCGCGGCGATCGCCCAGATCCGCAGCCGCCCCGGCCCGGCCAGCGCGACGGCGACGCGTGCAAGCGCCACGCCCACGAGAATCGTGATCCCGCCCTTCACATCGCCCAGCCCGAACCCGACCATCGCCGCGCCGCCCTGCAGCAGCGCGAGCGCCTGCTCCGCCGGCCAGCGCCGCCAGAGCAGACCCGCACCGCCGATCACGCCGAGCAGCCCCGCCGCGAGGCCGAGCCGATCCGGCGCAACGCCGCCGAACAGGGCAACGGCCAGCGCCGCCAGAGCGAGGAGCATCCCGGTCCGCGGCGCGCCGCGCGGCAGAACCAGCCGCAGCGCCGCCAGGGCCGCCGCCGCGATCAACAGCTTCGCGGCATAGACCACGACGCCCTCCGGCCAACCCAGCGGTGTCGCGGCACGCGCGAGGCCAGCCGGCGCGACGAGGGCGACCAGCAGCGCCAGCGCGGCAACCCGGCGCAGCATGGTTTCGGCAACGAAAACCGCGCGATCCGGCCCGGCATAATCGCCCGGCACCGGCGCCGCCACCGGCCAGGTCAGCAACACCCCGAGCGCCGCGAAACCAGCTTCCGGCGTCACCCCGCGCGGCGCGGCGGCGAGTGCGGCGAAAGCGACGAGCCAGGCGAGATCGGCACCGAGGCCGGATGTCGCAAGCCTGGCGGCGGCTAGACCGGGCCCGGCCGTCCCGGCGTCGATCCCCGCCATCACCCGCATCGCCCGCCCGAGCCCGAGCAGGCCGATGAACAGCGCCGGGCCAACAACCCCGGTGGTCAGCTGCCCGGCGGCAAAACCGGGGAGAACGGCGATGAGCATGACCGTCGCCGCCATGGCGGCCAGCGGCCAGACACCGTGCAGCGGCGAGGCGAAAGCAGGGCGGATGCGACGCTTGCGCGCGAGGCGGCGGAGATCGCGCAAGGGCTGCGCGAACGTCACGCCGGACGCGCCCCCCATCTGCCCCCCCAGCCTGACGCGGACACATTCGAGCAGCACCGCAAGTCCCGCCAGCAACGCCATGTTCAACCCGGTCGCGATCGTCCGGCTGGCGAGAACGGCCGCACTCATGACCGCCGCCAGCCCCTGCGCGATGCATCGACCCGCCGGGCGCACCACGATACGGCCCCCCGCAGCGGGGCAACAAATCCCGTCGCGTTGATCTGCGTCGCCGGATCGCCGAACGGCAACCATGCGGGCGGCCGGGCGAACCCGTCCTCGAAGGGCGGCGCCTCGATCGGCCCCGCCCGCAGGCTCCAGCGCCAGAGCCCCAGCAGCACGCCGAGCGGGATCAGGAGCAGAAACGGCGCCGTGACCAGGGCGAGACCGGCAGCAGCGGCCACTGGCAGGCCGAGTGCGGCCAGATCGCGGCGCGGCAGATCCTCGGCGGCGGCGGCGCGCAGGCTGCGCGGCCGGCCGAGACAGACCATCGCGAAGGCTCCCATCGCCCCGAATCCGGCCAGCGCGAAACCGCAGCCGAGCGCGACGGCGGCCAGTTCGCCCGGCCAGCCCGCCCGCAGAGCCGCGTCGAACGCAAGATGGAACGCGACGAATCCCGGCCCCGGCGGCAGCAGGCTCGCCCCGAACACGGCGCCGCCGAAGCACAGCGCGAAACGCGGCATGCCGCGGGCGAGTCCGCCGAGCCAGTCCGGCGCGCGCGAGCCGGTCGCGTCCTCGATCAGCGATGCGGCGAGCGCCAGCACCGGCATCGTCAGCGCGCCGACCTCCAGCGCGAGCCGCATTGCCGCTCCGTGATCCAGCCCCGCCGCGATCAGCGCCAGCCCGGCAAGCCCGAGCGCCGCCCCTTGAGCAAACCGCAGCAGATCCCCGCCCAGCGCGGCCATGAGATACCCGGCGGGAAACAGTGCCGCTCCGGCCGCCAGCGGGATGCCGGGTTGCCCGAGCGTCTCAGCCAGCGCGAGCAGGGTCGCCGGCAGCACCGCCAGCGCGGCCGGGGTCGCCGCCCGCTGGCGAACGGTCAGAACCCCCACGATCAATGCCGCAAAAACAAGCGTGTAGAGATTGTTCGCGAGAATAGCGATGAGACCGGCGAGCAGCAGCGCCACGGAAACGCCAAGCCCCGGCGCGGCCAGCAGACCAGCAGCGCCTCCCACCAGCACGGCAGCGGCCACGCCTGCCCGGCCCGGATCGATGGCAAGCGCCAGCCCACCCGCCGGGCCGAGGTCCGGCACCGCGACCGCCACGCGGCCCGACAGTATCAGGGCAAACCCCAGCGCCCCCACGGCCCCGGCCAGCGCCAGGCCGGCAGCCAGATAGGGCGCGAGCAACAACAGTCGCGCGATCGGACGGGGCGCGGGGCGTGCCATGATCCCTTGCTAGCAGGGCGCGGCCGAGTCGGGTATGGCGCGGATGTGACGGTTCAGCCCGAAGCCGCATGGCGCTGCAATCGCCGCGCGGCCACCAGCATCGCCAGCAGCGCCAGATCGGCCGCGACGAACGCCGCCGGGCTGATCCGCGCGGTCGAGAAATTGGCATCGAGCACGCGCCACGGGTCGATGCCGGAATTCAGCGCATACCAACCCGCCTCGCCGCCCGCGGTGATCGCCACCGCCCCAAGGGCGAGGGCGAGAATGCCGGCCAGCGAGCGCCGGAACCCGGGCGGCGCCAGACGCCAGAGCATCAGCCAGACGAACAGCCCGAACGGCACCATCGCCGCCGAAACGTCGATCTTCTGGGTCAGGAAGAAATGCCAGATCGAGAGAGCGGCGATCGGGTAGACCAGCCGGTGCAGCGCCTTCCATCGCCGCCCCAACCGCGCCATCGCCGCGTCGGTCGAGGTCCCGGCCAGTGCGAGCAGCCCGATCGTCGCGATGGTACCGAGGATGAGGTAAAACACCGTAAACATCTGATTCAAAACGAACCCGATGGCATATCCCTCATCCGCCGCATACAGGAACACATGCGCGAAGGTGTAGAACGCCGCCGCCAGGCCGAGCATCCGCCGCAGCATCGCCACCCGCATCCACTCGAACACCGCCCGCGCCGGAGTCACGGCGAGGCCGAGCAGCAGGAAGCGGATGGCCCAGAAGCCGGTCTGCAGCATCAGCTCATGCGTCGGCCTGCCGCCGAGCGCCCCCGCCTGCCGCTCCCACAGCATGTAACCCGCGGGAGCGATGCAGAGCGCGAGGGTAACTGTCTTCAGCCAGGAAAACCGCCCGGCTGGCGTGCGCCAGGGGGCGCCGAAAATGCGGGCCTGGCGCTTCGGGCGGGATCGGGCTTCGGCGGGCAGGGCGGCGTTCGGCATGGCGGTTCGAATTCCGTTGTGAGCGCAGAAATATGCCCTGAATTCGTCCCGCCACCCCCATCTGGATGCGGATGAGAGCAAAAATCCGTTCAACATTCCGCGCTTGACCGTTCGGGGTGGCGGCTCGCATAACCTCTCGCCATGACATCCGCATGGCGCGCCGCCTGCCTGGTCCCGCGAATTCGCCGCCCGGTCCTGCAATAGGGCCGGGATCGCACGCCTGTCCTTTCCTCCGCCGGAGCCTTTCGATGAACGACCTGCCGTCCAGCCCGCGTGACTACCGCGCCACCGTCTTCCTGCCGCGAACCGGCTTTCCGATGCGCGGGGACCTGCCGAAGCGCGAGCCCGAGGCGCTGGCCCGCTGGGAGTCGTCGGGCCTGTTCGGCAGGCTCCGCGCCGAAGCCGCCGGCCGCCCGCCCTTCATCCTGCATGACGGCCCGCCCTACGCGAACGGCAACCTGCATATCGGCCACGCGCTGAACAAGATCCACAAGGACCTGATCAACCGCGCCCGCCAGATGGCCGGCTTCGACGCCAACTACGTCCCCGGCTGGGACTGCCACGGCCTGCCGATCGAATGGAAGGTCGAGGAAGGCTACCGCAAGGCCGGCCGCAACAAGGACGAGGTGCCGATTCTCGAATTCCGCCGCGAATGCCGCGACTATGCCCAGCACTGGCTCGACGTGCAGGCCGAGGAATTCAAGCGCCTCGGCGTCGAGGGCGACTGGACGAACCGCTACGCCACGATGGATTTCGCCTCCGAAGCGGCCATCGCGGCGGAAATCCACAAATTCGCCGCCTCCGGCGCGCTCTATCGCGGGCTGCGGCCGGTGATGTGGAGCCCGGTCGAGAAGACCGCTTTGGCCGAGGCCGAGGTCGAGTACCAGGACCGGCGGGACACCGCGATCTGGGTCCGCTTCCCGGTGATCGAGGGCGATCTCGACGGTGCCGCGATCGTGATCTGGACCACGACACCCTGGACCATCCCCGGCAATCGCGCCCTCGCCGCCGGGCCGGAGTTCGAATATGTCGTGATCCGCATCGCCGACACCACCGAGCACAGCCTCGCCCGCAAGGGCGAGCGCCTCGTGGTCGCCGCCGAACTGCTGGACGCGTTTGCCGCCGAAACCGGCATCACCGCGCACGAGGTCGGGCAGACGCTGCGCGGCAAGGATCTCGGCGCCCTCATCTGCGCCCATCCGCTGCGCGGCCACGGCTATGATTACGATGTCCCGCTCCTGCTCGGCGATTTCGTCACCACCGAGGCCGGCACCGGCTTCGTCCACATGGCGCCCGCGCATGGCGAGGACGATTTCTTCCTCTGCCGCGCCCACGACATTGCGGTGCCGGAAACGGTGAACGACGACGGCACCTACGCCGCCGACGTGCCGCTCTTCGCCGGCCTGCATGTCTACAAGGCGGCGGACCCGGTCTGCGCCGCGCTCACCGAGGCCGGCGCCCTGCTCCGGCGCGAGGAATTCCTCCACTCCTACCCGCATTCCTGGCGATCCAAGGCGC
>JAJZFF010000513.1 GCA_021805485.1 Pseudomonadota bacterium | reverse complement strand
GGACACTATTCCTGGCCGGCGCAGTCGCACGCGATCTATGCCAAGCTGGTGAAGGATTTCGCCAATGGTTCGCTCAGCTTCGCCGTCTACAACGACAATAACGTCGAATACGCGCCGCGGCCGAATTTCATTCCGCAGACGCCGATCCCTGGCGTCACGGTCACCGGTTATTCCGGCTCGCCCCTGTTCAGCCAGCAGACATCGGGGTTCTACGGCACCGGCACGCCGGATATCTGGTTCAAGCAGTTGCAGGTGCGCGACACCATCCTCTACAGCAAGATGTCGGTCGCCCTGTCGAAGAACATGACGTTCCACAACAATATCTGGTATCGCTGGGGGCATCGCGTTCATTACCGCGTCAACAATTACGGCACGAATTCTCCTCTGTCAGGCGCCGCCTATGTGCCGAATTCGACCAATACCGAATACTATTACCCGACCACCAACCAGTATGGCGACAATCTCTTCTTCGACTATCACCTGCCGTATAACGACATCAAGTTTGGCGGCTATGTGATCTACGAGCGGTATTTCTCGCCCTATCGCGGCTACAACGACCTCGGCGTCGGCGGCTCGACGCAGGCGAATCCCGCCAGCATCCAGCAATTTACGCTCTACACGACCTACGCCAACGCGTTCCTGCAGGACACGATCCATCCCTTCCGGGGATTTTCGATCACGCCCGGCATCGCCGAGGTCTCCTATCATACCGATTTTCACAACGATCTTCCGATCGGCGGCACGAATGCCGTGGGTGCCGCGGATGCCTCCAAAACCTTCGTCCGCGCCGAGCCCTCGATCGGGCTGCGCTACGAGCCGGTGCCCTGGGCCGCGCTTTACGGCAGCATGGCCATCTCCTACCAGAACCCGACGGACAATGCGTTCGGCGCCAACCAGTCGACCTCGCCGGATCTGTCGGTCCTGAAGCCGACCCAGGCGCGCGACTACGAGATTGGCCTCAAGCTGTTCAGCGATCATGTGCCCTATTTGCACCACGCGACGTTGAACCTGAACTATTTCAACGACACGCTGACCAATGAGGCGATCGCGATCTATCATGCCAATATCGTCAATTCCTCGCTGGCCGCGGCGAATGCGCGTCTGCAGGGCGTGCAGCTTGACGCCTCGGTCGAGCCGAATTTCCACTGGCGCGCCTTCGTCAATGCAAGCTTCGACAACAACAAATATCTGCAATACGAAACCGGCAACGTCGTCTATCAGAACGAGCCGATCGCCTATAACCCGAGCATTTTGCTCAATTTCGGCCTGAACTACCGCACCTTTGTCGGCTCGACGCTGGTTACCCTCGGCTTCCTCGACCAGTACACCGGCGCGCAGCACTACTTCAACAACAACACCAACAACGTCTCGTCGCGCAAGCTGCCGGGATTCAACGTCGCCAACCTGTCGATCGCGGCGAACATTCCGGTGCCGCAGAGCCTGTCGCACGCGGTGAAGGTTCTCGAACTCTCGTTCAACATCAACAATGTTTTCGACACGAAATATAACGACAACGGTTACATCACCTCCGGCGGTTATTTCGGTACCAACACGGCCGGGGCCAACACTGCCAACGCGATCCTGGTGCAGCCGGGCGCGCCGCGGCAGTTCATCGCCGCGCTGACCGCGAAGTTCTGATCTGTGGCACCCATCCGGCCGCCCGGGCCGGATGGGACCGTCCTGTCCAACTGACCATTCCACCAGGGATGTCGGGAGCTGGTGGGTGGGTGATCCATGCCCGAATTTGAGCGGCATGTTGCAAAGTCGTTTCTTGATCTCGCCCGCTTTCCGGCGCCCATCGGTCAGGGTGAAAGAGCGCTTCCCAATCCGTGGCCGGGCGATCCGAGCGCCGGAAGCCAGAGCGCGAGGGCGGCGAGCGTGGCCAGCAGGACCGGCGGGGTGATCAGCAGGCCGACCCGCATGTATTGCCCCCAGCCGATCCGGACACCCTTGCCGGCCAGCACATGCAGCCAGAGCAGTGTGGCGAGGCTGCCGATCGGGGTGAGCTTGGGGCCGAGATCGCAGCCGATGACATTGGCATAGACCATCGCGTCGCGGATGGCGGCGGGGGGATGGACATGGGAGATCGCCAGCGCGCCGACCAGCACGCTCGGCATGTTGTTCATGACCGAGGAGAGCAGGGCGGCGAGAATGCCGGTGCCGAGCGACGCAACCCAGATGCCGTGGGCGGCGAAGATTCGCAGCAGGGCGGCGAGATGGCCGGTAAGCCCTGCGTTCCGCAGCCCGTAGACGACCAGATACATCCCGAGGCTGAAGATCACGACCTGCCAGGGCGCGCCGCGCAGCACGCGCCCGATGTCGATCACGCGGCGGCCGCCGGCGGGCCAGCGCGCGGCGAGGGCGAGCAGCACGGTCGCGCCGGCGATCGTCACATAGGAGACCGGCACGCCGAGCGGCGCGGTGACGAAATAGGCCGCCAGCAGGAGGGCGAGTACCGGCCAGGCGGCGCGGAAGACGACATGGTCGTGGATCGCGTGCGCCGGGGCTTCGAGGTCGGCGACATCGTAGTGCCGGCCGGCGGCGGCGCCGTAGCGCAGCATCAGCACCGCGAGCGTGGCCGCGAGGGCGACGAGATCGACCGGCACCATCACCATCGCGTAGCGGGTGAAGCCGATTCCGAAGAAATTGGCGCTGACGATGTTGACCAGGTTGGAGATCACCAGCGGCAGGCTCGTCGTGTCGGCGACGAAGCCGGTGGCGATGATGAAGGCGAGGGACGCCGCGGGCGGAAATTCGAGGCTGGCGAGAATGGCCATGACGATCGGCGTCAGCAGCAGGGCGGCGCCGTCATTCGCGAAGACCGCGGCGATCGCGAAGCCGAGCAGGACGACCAGCGGCAGCAGCAGCCGTCCGCGCCCGCGGCCCCAGCGGGCGACATGCAGCGCCGCCCAGCGGAAGAAGCCGGCCTCGTCCAATAGCAGCGAAATGACGATCAGCGCGACGAAGGTGAAGGTCGCGTTCCAGACGATGTGCCAGACGGTGGGGATGTTCCGCCAGTGGACGATGCCGAGGGCGAGATCGACCACCGCGCCGGCCATGGCACTCCAGCCGATGCCGAGACCGCGGGGCTGCCAGATGACGAGCACGAGCGTGGCGATGAAGATCGCGAAGGCGAGCATGGGGGGGCTTCCGGGTGAAGGGCGCGAGAATTCAGGCCAGGCGGCGGCCGGTGTCGTCGATCACCTGCTCCCCGTCTTCCTTGGCGAAGGCGCCTTGCTGGGGCGTGGGCAGGATGTCGAGCACGGTTTCGGAGGGGCGGCAGAGGCGGACGGCGCCCTCGGTGACGACGATCGGCCGGTTGATGAGGATCGGATGGGCCATCATCGCGTCGAGCAGCGCATCGTCGGTCAGGGTTTCGTCGTCGAGGCCAAGCTCGGCATAGGGCGTGCCCTTCTGGCGCAGCGCGGCACGAACCGGGACGCCCATCCGCGCGATCAGGCCGCGCAACTCCTCGCGCGAGGGCGGGGTTTTCAGATATTCGATCACCACTGGCTCGATCCCCGCGTTGCGGATGAGGCCGAGGACGTTGCGGGACGTGCCGCAGGCAGGGTTGTGATAGATCGTGACGGTCATGGGTCTGATCCTTGTGCTGTTTTGGACCGGCTCGTTGCAGGCACCGCCTTCCGCGCCTCGGGCGGGCGGGCCGGGTCGCAGGCCGGCGGGCAGGTGGCCTCCTGGCCGCAGCAATTGCGGAGCAGATAGGCGACCAGATCGTTCATGGCGGAAAAGTCGGCGGCGTAGATGACATGGCGGCTTGCCCGTCGCTGGGTGATCAGCCCGGCGCGGGTCAGGGCCTGGATGTGGAATGTCAGGGATGACGCCGCGAGGCCGAGCCGCTCGGCGATCTCGCCCGCCGGCCGGCCGGCCGGCCCGGCCTCGACCAGCAGGCGATAGGCGGCGAGACGGTGCTCGTGCGCCAGGGCGGCGAGCGCCGCGACGGTCCAGGATGCATCGATTGCCGGTGGTCCATTCATCGTCATTTCCGGAATTGTCGAATTATCATATCGATAGGGCGAGCGTGCCTTCGGCGTCAAGGGACGGCGAACCGTCGGCCCGAGACCATTCGATGACGATACGGCGCATGCCCGGAACGGACCAGGACGACGTGGCCGGCCGGCGCGGGCGAGCGTGAGCGGGCGTTGATGCACGTCAAAGCCGCCGGGCAGTTCCGCCGGTATGTCTGACCCACGCCCGTCCGGCGCGAGTCGTTCGTTGCAAGGATCCCAACAATGATGCCGATGATACCCGGCGCGACGGAATTCCATCTCAGCCTGCGCGTCGCCGACCTCGATGCCGCCACCGGCTTCTACACGGCGTTTTTCGGGATCGGTCCCAAGGACCGCACCGCGCGGTATTCCACCTTCATCATCCCGGATCTGCGCCTCAACTTCGTGCTGCTCGTCAATGACCGTGGAGCGGATCTTGATACATACAGCATGTATCATCTGGGACTCGGCGTCGCGGACAAGGAAGCGGTTATTGAAAGCTACCGGCGCGCCCTTGGGGCGGGCGCCGAAATCGTGAAACCTCCGCGAACGACGTGGCGCGGCACGCCGTTGCACGAACTCTGGCTGCGCGATCCGACGGGCTATCTGATCGAGATCTACGCCCGGGTCACGGACGCCGAACTGGCCGGCATGCCTGCGGACAGGGAACCGACGTTCCTCGCGCCGGATGCGGGCGGTGAGGATGGGCATGATTGATACTGGCCGAAGCGCCCGCCGGGTGGCCTGGAAGTGGAAAGACCATCTGCTCGAGGTTGCCCATCACGTCCGCCGCGTGACGCTCGGTCCAGCGGGATCTGTTCAATGCGTGCCAGACGCGCGCGACCTTCTCGAACTTCCTGTCCTCGTTCGCGGCCTGGGCGCGCAACTGCTTGCCGACCAGCGAGGGATCGCGGCGGGCGCGCAGACCGGCACGGGCCTCGTCGCGAGCGCGCCGCGCCGCGGCAGGGGGCACCTCGGCAGGGGCCGATGCCGAGCCGCGTCTCCTTGCCGCCGATCTTGTAACGAAAGCGCCAGAGCTTTCCCCCCAGTCGGCGTGACCAGCAGGAACAAGTGATTGGAATCGAACATTTTGCACGGCTTGTTCCGCGCCCGCGCCTTGCGGACGGCGATGCCGGTGAGCATACCCCACTCTCCCTTTGCATACCCCGCATCCGACCCCAGTGTGCCCCGGGATTGAGGAGTATCTTCGTGAAACGGGCTAGGGCACCGTCACGGGAGAAAATGGACATTTCAGGTGGTTGAGACTGCTTGGGATCGCGTGAAAAGCGAAACTGGCGGAGAGGGTG